>CAZWWY010000007.1:0-6718 GCA_964637785.1 uncultured Candidatus Saccharibacteria bacterium | reverse complement strand
TCATCCCTATTCTCCAACTTACTTAGAAGCTCGGCTTCTAAGTTTAACAGTTGATGTTCTGGCGCAAGCACCATGTATGTTGCGCCAAAGAGAGTATCTGGCCGCGTGGTAAATACTTTAATCTTCTCCTCGCTGTCTTTAATACCAAACTCTATCTCTGCCCCCTCGCTCTTGCCTATCCAATTACGCTGAGACTCCTTTATGCTCTCTTGCCAGTCCAGCTTGTCTATGTCCTCTAAAAGCCTATCTGCATAGTCTGTTATTTTTATCACCCACTGCCTTATCGGCTTCTTCTCTATCTCTGAGTCACATCTCTCACACTTACCATCCTCTAAGTCCTCATTTGCTAGGCCCGTCTTGCAACTCGGGCACCAGTTGATAGGCTCATTACTCTCATACACCAGCCCCTTTTTAAACATTTGCATAAACGCCCACTGCGTCCACTTGTAGAACTCAGGGTCAGTGGTACTTATCTCCCTGTCCCAATCATAGTTGAGCGATATCTTCTCTAGCTGCTTTTTATACCTCGCTATGTTCTCGTCTGTATTTATCTTTGGGTGCACCTTGTTCTTAAGTGCATGTTGCTCTGCCGGCAAGCCGAAGGCATCCCAACCCATTGGATGCAGTACGTTGTAGCCATTCATCTTCTTATACCTACTTATTATGTCTGTAGCTATGTAGCCCTTAGGATGTCCGACATGTAGTCCTGCTCCAGATGGGTAAGGGAACATGTCTAGAATATAAAACTTCTCTTTGTCAGAGTCCTCAGTAGTCTTATACACACCGGCCGAGCTCCAAGCATCGCGCCACTTCTGCTCTATCAACTTATGGTCGTACTTTGTCTGTTTTTTGTCTTGCATGTTTTTGTGTTTATGGTTATAATGTCAGGGTATAAATAGAAATTGGGTCACTGAAAGGGTTAGTCCTTATGGGGCCCTTTTTCATATTCTAACTTTTTTCTAAAATCGTCTATCTTAACTAAGAAACCTTCTCTCAGTCTCTCATCTTTTTTATATAATGATGACGCGAATTTTATATTCGGGACTAATATTTTCTTAAACTTACCCTTGTCCAAAAAATAATATGCCTTTTTAATACCGTATTTGTCTTTTAAGTATTGTCTGAATTTCTTATAGTCAAGCTTCCACTCTAAGCCCATATACAAGTTTTGCCCATCAATGAAGGCGTAGTTCCTTTCTGTTGTCTCTAGGTCTTTCTGCATCAAGCCATTTTAGCATGAGAGTTTAGTCTATGCGAATAGCTTTGGGGCTGAGAGGTAGGTACTTCTCATACTTCTCTGCGTCTACTGTGCGCTCGTAGCAGGTGCGCTCTGCCCCATGCCCCCACTGCTTACCCTCTTGCATCAACTCCCTTACGCGCCAATCATCATACCCACCTTTGAGCCTTGTCTCCTCTATCTTTATGCTCTCTTTACTAAAGTTTGCACACAACTCAAACTTCGCATCTTTACCATCCTCTACATCTATAACTCTATACTCATATGCCTCTCCGGTATCTGGATCTACAGGCACATAACCTCTACCCTCTAGCGGGTCATTCAATGCCTCTAGGCTCTCTGGTAGCTCTTGTTTGTCTCTATAATAATTGAGTACATCGTATTGTATGTTTTGTAAGTTGCTTATACGCTCTCTGTCTTGCTTAAGCATACGCTGAGTCGCCGGAGAGCCCATAATAAAGAACCCAGACACAATAGATGCAAGCACAACAAGTGCAACGATGCCGCCTATACTCTTAGAGAGCCTCTCCTTGCTTTGCCAGTATCCATTAATATCTTTTAGATAATACCAAAATACACTGCCAAATATCACAAATATCACAAGTACTTTAAGTAAGAACTCCGGAGTCATCTCCTCCCCTTGTAAAAAGGTGTATAAGAGAGTAATAAGGTCTATAAGCATGCCGACCCCAGAGATAAATAGTGTAAAATAGAGCCCCCATTTTCGTACCCACATCTCTTTATTTATAGGATTATCACGCACCCTTTGGTTGTTGACCCTAGTTAAGTACAAATACACAGGGAGGATGATGAGTAGTGACGCGATAGCAAAGCTCAAGCCTCCACTATATGGGTCATACCCAACTATGCTCATGGTAAATACCTTGCTTATAAGATGAAAGAGTAATGCCACCAAGCTGCCAACACTAAAGTAGAGTGCCGCCATAGCCCCAAACCAGAGGAAGAAGTCCTTCGCAGATGTTTTTGCCTTTTTGTTTATATCTGTATTCATAATTAACGCAAATCTTATTTTATAAATTAATAATCATTAAATATCCTATCATACAACCAAGTGTCGTCATTGGTGCTGCCATACTCTCTGGGCAAGTCTCTCAGGGCCTGTTGCAATAAGTATACCTGTAGATGCAGTGCTAGCTCTTGTAGAGCTTGAGCGTGCACTGCCAACGTGACGACATCAATTGGCTCAACTTCTAATACCTCTATGATGCCATCATTAATAATCTCAAAGTCTGCCCAGAGCTTACCAAGAGTCTCATCCACTCCTAGGCTTGCGAGTATGCCTGCTATTGCATCATCTACACTCTGCAGCTGGGTTACCTTGGGGATAGTCACAGTACTTGTACTGTTGGTCAGTGCGCCGTCAGCCTCTGTAGTCTCTATCTTTACAGTGAAGGTCTCGGCATCCAAATTGCCAAACGGCAAAAAAACTAACAACAAAAACGCAGCTAAAAATCTCATGCACAATATTATACCATATCTCTATTGCATATTTTTTGGCTTGTGCTATCCTAGTGCCTTATGGAGACAATCATCGGTATATTACCCTTGTTTCAAGTAGTTCTATCTGTACTATTAGTAGTTGCAATACTTATGCAGCGCACAGGCTCAGGACTAGGCGGAATCTTTGGAGGGGATAACTTTAGCTCTGGCTTTCATACTCGCCGCGGTGTTGAGAAGACCCTATTTAATGCAACCATAGTGCTTGCAATACTTTTTGTACTCACTGCATTTATACAACTCTTCGCATAACTAACAATGTTCAATAAAACACTGGCTATCCCAGTCATAGCCACAGCAGAGAAGATATATAAGACCCTCTCACCATTAGAGAGGTGGATTTTTTATAGCTTGATTATACTGCTAGCACTCGGCACTTTAATGTTAATGAAACATGTATACATAGGCTCAACGGTATTAGTGCCCAGCTCTGGAGGCAAGATAGTAGAGGGGTTGGTAGGAGCTCCGCGCTTCGTCAATCCAGTGCTCGCAATCTCTCAAACAGACAAAGACCTGACAGAGCTTATCTATGCTGGCCTCATGACGACAGACCAAAGAGGTGGCTTAATCACAGAGCTAGCAGAGAGCTACTCTGTATCTGAAGATGCAATGATATATGAATTTACTCTATACAACAATCTCACCTTCCATGATGGCACACCCCTGACTGTGGCCGATGTCATATTCACCATAGAGAAAATTGTGCAGCCAGACATCAAGAGCCCGCAGCGAGCAAATTGGGAGGGCGTCACCGTAGAGCAAATTGGAGAGAATACGATACGCTTCTCACTAAGCAAGCCTTATGCTCAATTTTTACAAAACACTACCCTTGGCATACTACCTCAAGAGCACTGGGATGAGCTAACCGCTGATGAGTTTATCTTTAGTAAGCTCAACACTGAGCCCATAGGCAGTGGGCCATACAGATTTATAAGTGCAGAGCATAGCAACTCTGGTATACCTAGTAGCTTTACTCTGTCTAGATTCTCTGACTATGTGCGAGGTAAGCCTTATATAAAGAGCTTAACAATAAACTTCTACAATGGTAGAGACCTAGTAGAGAGTGCCCTAGCTGAGGGAGTGATAACCTCTGTAGGTGAGGTCTCTCCACAAAATGTCTCTGCATTATTACTTAAAGATAACAAGAGGGTTGCTATAGTAGCTACCTTGCCACGTATCTTTGCCGTCTTCTTTAATATTAGTCATAATGAGGTATTAACCCAGACTTATATGCGTGAGATATTACGCGATGTGATAAACACGGAGGACCTTATTAAAGAGAATCTTGATGGCTATGCCATCAGTATAGACACACCAATATTATTACAAGACTCAGATATTAAAGATAAAAATGTATTAAGCATAGAGGAAGCCAAAATAAGATTAGAGAAAAATGGCTGGAGCATAGATGAAGAATCCGGATATTATAAAAAAGGCGAGCTAGAGCTGGCACTTACTCTCTCTACTGCCAATAGTGCCGAGCTCAAGGGCATGGCTACCAGCATAGCAAAAACGTGGGAGGAGCTTGGCATACGAGTTAAGCTAGAGGTATTTGAGCCAGGCAATTTAACTCAGAGCGTCTTGCGCACTAGAGAATATGATGCCCTACTCTTTGGAGAGATTATAGGAGTAGACCCAGACCCTTATGCCTTTTGGCACTCATCACAACGCAATGACCCGGGGCTTAACTTGGCCAACTATGCCAGTGGCTCTGTGGACAAGCTATTGATGCAAGCTCGCAAAACTATAGACAACACAGAGCGCAATAATCTATATACAAAGCTCTCTAAAGAGATTAATGCAGACGCTCCGGCAATCTTCCTCTATGCTCCCCAATTTATCTATCTTACAGATAAGTCTGTGCGTGGCATACGCTTTGCGTCTATTATGGAGCCTAGTGATAGATTTTCTAATATACATCTGTGGCATATCAATACAAGTAGAGTATGGCACTTCTTAGCTAATTAGAGCTTCGATTATAAAAATAGAAAAAATTATAAATTACTAACTATTAACGATAAGAAAATGGAAAAACAGAAGACGACCACGCGCAAAAGGCGTGTGTATGTGGCGGAGGGACAACGACAAGATAAGCCTGCAGGAGGCCCTAAGAGGGCCACCGGAGCTTATAAAAATACTCACAAACGTAGTAATAATGTACGCAGTGGAGTCAAAATGCCAAGAGTCAACCGCTCTAGGCCAATGCGCCAAAAGCCTCAAGCTCTGCAGAGTGCCCCTACGCGCTCTATAAAGGGGGCAGTGGCAGTACCACAATTAGCAAAGGGCAACTTGCGCATAATGCCACTAGGAGGAGTAGAAGAAATCGGCCGTAACATGACAGCAATAGAGTATGGGGGTGAGATAGTCGTAGTAGATGCCGGCTTCCAGTTTGAGTCTGCGGCAACCCCAGGGGTAGACTATATATTAGCCAATACTGGCTACCTGCGAGATAACAAGCATAAAATAAAAGCCGTGGCGATAACTCACGGACACCTAGACCATATCGGCGGCCTACCGTATCTTATGAATGAGATAGGTAGCGTGCCAATCTACTCTACTAACTTAGTAAATACGATTATAAAAAGCAGACATGAAGAGTTCCCTCATGCCGAGCCATTAGACCTAAGAGATGTCACTGGCGTAGAGAAAATAAAAATAGGTGAGCAGCTGGGTCTCGAGTTCTTTAACACTACTCACACCTTCCCTGACTCTATAGGCATCATAATCAAAACTCCAATAGGAGATGTGGCCATCACAGGAGATATTAAACTAGATCATAATGACGGCACTCCAACTCAAGATGAGTATAAGAATTTTGCAAAGTTTAAAGACAATCCTCCACTCGTGCTCCTGATGGACTCTACAAATGTATGGAAGAGTGGATGGTCTATACCTGAGCACAAAGTATTTAAGACTTTTGAGAAGCTTATAGAAAAGCACAAGGCAGGGCGTATGATTATAGGAGCCTTTTCCTCTCAGATGGAGCGCTTGGCCAAGATTATAGAGATAGCAGAAGAGAATGGTAAAAAAGTAGTACTAGAGGGTAGGAGCATGAAGCAGAACATGGCCATAGCAGAGAAAGTCGGCTTCTTTAAACCTCAAAAGGGTACTCTCATAAACGTAGAACAGATAGTAGAGTACGCACCAAGTAGGATAATTGTGCTTGCGACAGGGGCGCAGGGTGATGAGTTTGCAGCATTAAACAGGATAGCTAAAAAGGAGCACAAGCACATAACATTAAAAAAGGATGACACCGTAGTACTCTCCTCATCAGTAATCCCAGGCAACGAGCGCGCCGTGCAAGCTCTTAAAGACAAGCTCTCAAGGCAAGATGCTCACATCATCACTATAGAGACCTCAGATGTGCACGCCTCTGGCCATGGCTATATGGAGGAGGCCAAGTGGATACACCAGCACATTAAACCAAAGTTCTTCATCCCACACCACGGCCACTACTATATGATGCGTATACACACTGATGTCATGCATGAGTCTACTGGCCTACCGTATGAGAACATGCAAATACCACAAGGCAACAGTGCTGTGATAGAAGTTAGAGAGAATGGTAAAAAGCTGATACAACTCAAAGAGAAGGTGGCCTCTACTACGCGCGTGGTAGAAGGACACAAAATCACAGACATACAGACCACTGTAATGCGCGATCGTAAAGAACTCTCTGAGGAGGGTATCTTTGTGGTGGTTGTCACTATAGACCAGCGCACAGGCAGACTGCGCAAATCTCCAGACATCATCTCTAGAGGCTTTATCTACCTAAGAGATTCTCAAGACTTACTACACCAAACTAGGATAATAATAAAGCGCTCTGTAGAGCACATCACTAAAGGCAAGCGGATGATAGACACAGACAGGATTAAAGCAGATATAGCCACTCAAGTACAAAAGTACTTGATGCAACAGACACACAAGAGGCCAATAGTGATACCTGTAGTTGTGAGTGTTTAA
>CAZWWY010000006.1:10217-15073 GCA_964637785.1 uncultured Candidatus Saccharibacteria bacterium | reverse complement strand
ACCCTGAGCTAGGATCAAACTCTAATTAAAAAGTGAACGAAACAAAAGAAAATACAAATGTATTTTACTAGTGCTTCATTTTTCTGACTACTATTTCGTGTGGTGAAAATATATTACATATCAATTAAACTATAAAAGTAAAACTGACTTAGAAAATATATCTTCATTTTTGTGATATGTGATTCCTAAAGTCACATATCGGTTGTTTACCTTGTCCACAACATTAACTAAAATGTATGGACTGGATTTTAAAACGTAATTTTGGTTTTGTGTAGTGCTAATAAATTAATTATAAAAATAACTAACTATCAGCGTTCAAACTATTCTAAACAAAAAGAAATATACAGAGTTGATACTTATAATTTTACTTATAACTATCTCTTGTATAATGTTGTACTGATACTAAATAAATAATATCTGTACAGTTTTGTGTGATGCAAATATATTATTAATTATAAAAATCAAAGATTAAAATAACACATAATAATTTGCTTCTATCTATTCAATTGTCAACGAACTCACTCATGCGTATAACGCACAAGTAGCCGCTATTATACACATAAGTTAGTGGTATGCAAACAAATCAGTATTCCTATTTCTCCCTCCACTTTTTAATCACCACCAAGAGCGGTGATGCTAAGAATATTGATGAATATGTGCCGGCTATTACTCCTGCTATGAGTGTGAGAGCAAAGTTCTGTGTGACTGTAGGGCCCACAAAGTAGAGCGCAAGTAATACGAACAATGTGGTGATAGAGGTATTGATAGACCTTGTGATAGTCTCAGAGAGAGCTTTACCTACAGTGTCTGCAAAGTCCTCACCTTCTATATTATTATCGGCATTATCTTTAAGATGCTCACGGACTCTGTCAAACACCACTATAGTATCATTAACAGAGTAACCAAGTATCGCCAAGAGTGCCATCACAAACAGTACTCCAACCTCAGCCCCCATAAAATATCCAAGTAAGGCAAACACTCCAATGGGCACTAGCACATCATGTACTAAGGCAATTATTGCAACAATACCATAAGTCCAAGACGATACTCCGTGACTATCACGTGTAATTTTTATTATCCCCTCTGGTGTCTCCTCTCTCTTTACTATAGCGGGCCTAAAGGCAAATGCAATGAAAAGCACAATAGCAAGCATAACAAGGCCCATGGCCCAGAGTGCCTTACTCTTAAGCTCCTCACCAATGGTTGGCCCCACCTCACTAAAACTACTTACAGTAGCACTCTGCTCATCAAGTGTTGCTAGCACAGCCTCACGTTGGGCTCCCTCAAGTGCCTTGGTTCTCAATATAAACCTACTACCAAGCTCATCATTACCAGCCTCTCTAAGAGAATACTCACCAAGCCCATGTGCCACTAATCCTCCATCAAGAGTAACCTTTGTGCACTCAGTACATGAGAACTCTACAAGCGTACCTCCGGTAAAGTCTATACCGAGGCGCAAGCCAAGCACTACAGTGACACCAAGTGCAAGCGCAATCACCACACCAGTGATACCAAAGAATATGTTTTTGTTTTTAATTATTTTCATAAAATAATTTTATATCTTAATTCTTTAATCCATTACCAAATAATTTCCTAATCACTCCCCTGTTCTCATAATCTCCAACTGCTAGGAGGAAGATGCGCGTAACTGTGATAGCAGTGAGCATTGAGACTATTACACCTATACCAAAGACTAGCGCAAAGCCCTTGACCATGCTAGTACCAAACCAGAAGAGTATAATAGCAGTGATGATACTTGAGAGGTTACTATCTCGTATAGAGAGCCACGCGCGCTTGAAAGCGCTTTGCATCGCATTGTGCGTCCAGCTACCTTGCTCTCTTAACTCCTCTTTAAGCCGCTCAAATATTAGCACATTAGCGTCTACCGCAAGACCAATAGAGAGTATGAAGCCAGCGATACCGGCGGCAGTGAGTGTCACAGGCAAGAGTTTGAAGATGGCTAGCATAATCACTAAGTATGTAGCAAGTGAGAATGTCGCGATAATACCCGGCAACCTATACCAAAATATCAAAAACAATGCAACAAATGCAAGCCCCCAAGTGCCCGCCACAACGCCGCGCTCTACAGCCTCTGCACCCAAGCTTGCCCCAACCGTCTGCGCACTAAGTAGCTCTATGCTCACGGGGAGCGCACCGTAGTTAAGATTACGCACAAGCTCGCGAGCCTCGTCCGGTGTGAAGCCGCCACTAACCGTAGCCTCGCCGCCCGCTATCTCCTCTCGTATCACAGGAGTACTAATGGGCACTCCATCTAAAAAGATACCCATCACTACACCGATATTCTCTTTAGTAAGCTTGGCGAAGAGCTTGCTGCCCTCAGAATTAAACTGCAAGCCTACTATCGGCTCATTAGCGAGCCCTCCATTTGACCCAAATTGTAAGTTAGCTCTCTTTAGATATTTACCAGTAAGCCCAGTATCCTCCCACACGGTTATAGGCACAATTGCACCGGAGTCTGATTGTGCATCTATGCTGCGCTCTAGCTTAAACTCTAAGACCGGTGTTGCCCCCAGCATATCTATAGCCTCTTGAGTATCTGTGACTCCAGGCAGCTCTATAATAAGCCTATCTTGGCCTCCTGCCTGTTGCGTCTGTACTAGCGGCTCTGCCACTCCAAATATATTGACTCTGCGCTCTATGGTGTCTCGCAGTGCCTGCATAGAGCTTTTGCGGTCTACCTCTGGCAATATCTCTGTGTTGGCCTTGTATAGTAGGAGTGTGCCACCAGAGAGATCAAGCCCCAACTTAAACGGGTGTGATGCCTCTTGTGCTGAGCCTGTCGAGGTAGATTGTGTAGTCACCTGCTCACTAGAGTATACAAACCATCCAATGCCAGCTCCGGCAATAAGTAACATAAGTGCGATTATACGTGTCTTTAACATATCTGTCTTATTTTTCTAATGATGAGTAGTATATATCAAGATTGCTGTCTGCGCCACTCATACATTGTGAGTGCTGCGGCTACAGAGACATTGAGTGACTCTACCCCATTTTGCATCGGTATGTGTACTAAAAAGTCGCAGTGCTCGCGGGCAATCCTGCTGAGCCCATTGCCTTCTGCCCCTACTACTAGCACAGACTTTTTATCAAATTCTTGTTGCCACATACTTGTGCTAAGTTTTGGATACTTTTCTTCTGATTCAGCATCACTCTCTACTAAGTCTACCCCATAACTCCAGAAGCCGTCATCCTTAAGCTTTTCTAAAGTGTCACTTATGTTGGATACTTGCACTATAGGCACTTTGGTAATCACTCCGGATGAAGTCTTAAATACTGTTGCATTCACAGGGGCTTGGTTAGCATTAGCGACGAATACCGCACTCACGCCAGCTGCTCCGGCACTCCTCACTATAGCTCCAAAGTTCTGTGGGTCCTCTACCTTGTCTAGCACAAGCACTAATTTGGAAGATTGGCTCCCAAGTTTGGCCTGCCAATCTTTGTATGTAAGGTACTTGAAGCTCTTAAGCTTTGCGAGCACTCTTTGTGTACGCACATCAGAGCCCACTAATTGCTCTGCCTCTTTTTTACTTATATAACGTGCCTTAATTTTAGCATGCTTGACGGCTGTTAAGATACTCGCAAAGTTACTCTTGTCTTTATTAGTAAAATCAACAAACACCACCTCAGAGACATCTTTAGACTTGTCTTTAAGTAGCTCTGTCACTGGATTTTTACCATATATGTAAAATCCATTGTTACTGTTGTTCTTCATCTGTGCTACAATAGCACAACATTAATAATAACCCTACTCCGCTCACAGAGCTACGCAGGGCACGATAAACAAATAAATATGAGTACAAAAACTATCTTAATTGGATTAATAGTAATAGCAGTTGGTGCATTTGGCGTACAAGCTGTGATTAATAAACAAGAGGCAGATGCAAAACCAGTAATTGCCATCAACGACCTAGGGACTTTTAACAGTGCTGATCGAGAAATCTCGGTGGCGAGGTTTCTCGGTAAACCGTCTGTAATCTTTATTGTTGGTACATTCTGCCCTTATTGTCAGGGTGCTATGCCTAAATACAAGACGGATATCTGGGATGTGTATAAAGACTCTGTAAACATCTTTGCTAATGTGACAGATGGTCAAGGTGGCAAGCGCTTTGAGGTGGCTGATATCCCCCAAGGCTTTGATGCTAAACTCGACTTTAAGACTCTCACTGGTGAAGATTGTGACTATGTGCCTAGCTGGGTGATATTAGATAAAGACGGGGCTGTAACAGACAGCTCTTGCGGATCTAAAAAAAGTATTGATGTAATAAAAACAGGCTTAGATACTCAACTAACCAACGAGTCACATTAAGGTGACTATATTAAAATTTATTGTTAATTAATATATAAATATGGAGAACTTAAGAAATACAGCTAATAATGAAAAGTATGAGGATACTGAAGATGTAGTGATTAAATTACCAGTAAACGCTACATTTGCAGACTTGTTTAAAGAAATTGAAGATCTTGATGATGAGACTAAAGAGCAACTTTACTTAGAAGAAGAGCTTATGGATAACTTTGGTGAAGAGATAGCTCTAGCATTCGCTGAATTCGAATTTGAAACAGATATTGCAGCTAAGACAGTCGTACTAGATTTCTTTGCACAAGCAGGGTACTCTAAAGAAGACGTGGGGATATACTTGCCTATCAAGTTCAAGTAGTATCACGTGATACTCGTTTATAATCTTTTTTGAATCGTGAGGTCTTTCTGAATTGGTACTCCATAAGAATTACGACTTCAAGTCTGCCATTAAATCATCTACTGATACCATGCACGTGCCACACCTTTAAATAAGTCCTCCCAAACGGCTCAGCGCGCTGAGCCGTTTGGGATTATG
>CAZWWY010000006.1:4963-10117 GCA_964637785.1 uncultured Candidatus Saccharibacteria bacterium | reverse complement strand
ACCTTTAAATAAGTCCTCCCAAACGGCTCAGCGCGCTGAGCCGTTTGGGATTATGTTGTTAAACTCCTAAGAACTCTATCCTTGTTTGGATGCAGTCTCCGACTTAACCCCTGTAATACCCTCTCTGTACTCAGATTCCCAATCGTCATACTTATTGAACATTAGCACCTTATTCCTAACGCCTCTCTTTAAGTCTGGATTTTCTGCTATCTGCTTTAATATTGTTTCAACTGACCTCTTACACTCATTATCATTGGTTACTATAAAATACTTCTCACCATCCACACCACCGTCACGTACCACCATTATTGGATAATCCATCTTTTTATCTCCACCTAAACTAGGGTCCACCAATTTCATCGCGTCATTTATGTTATCAACTCTCTCATCATATATAGTCTTAACATTCTCTTGCCATACATCCGTGGCAATATAATCTGATGGTAATTCATTATTGCCAGAAATCATAACATTTGTGAGATTTATATTCTCATCTAGTCTGCCGTAAGGATCAATAGCTCCTTCACTTCTTTTAGCTTGTATCGGTAGGGCTCTCCTAAAAGATATGTTAACTGGCACTCCAGCATTACGCATCTGAGCTTCTAATCTCTCTACAGCTAAACCATACTCTTCTTGAGTATTAACAATAAATATATCAAACTGCCTTGAGCCATCTCCTGGGCCAACAATTATTGGAAACTTTATTTGCTCATTATCTTCATTATTAGTTGGTGCTTTTTCCATATTTATTTTTTAATTAACTAATAATATCATACTCCTAAGAATTCTCTACTTAACTGGTCTGGGTGGACTGTGCGGCTGTAGCGGTACATGGCAGTGACTATGCCCAGTGCAAGCGCCTCGGCCACTAAATGTGAGCCCCCATAACTCATAAAAGGTAAGGTAACACCAGTGACTGGCAAGAGTCCAATATTCATACCGACATTAACAAAGAAATGACTAGTAAATAACGCTGCAACTCCAACAGTAAAGAGCGTTTCAAAGTTGGATACACCATGACCTGCAAAATATAATAACCTCCAAATAACAATAGAGTACAAGGCAAACAGTATCAATACACCCACGAAGCCCCACTCCTCTGCATAGGCAGCAAAGATAAAGTCCGTCTCATACTCTGGGAGGAACTTGAGCTTGCTCTGAGTGCCATAACCTATACCCTTGCCTAAGAGACCGCCAGAGCCAACTGCAATAGTAGATTGGTAGGCATTGTAGCCTGTGCCCTGTATGTCTGCCATCGGATGTATAAATGACATGATACGCGCCTTTTGATAATCCTCAAAAGCAAATTGCCATGCTCCGGCAACAGCTATTATAGAAATAAGAAAGAGTGAGATAATGTGCCGTTTAGATATGCCCGATGCAAATACTATACCAAACCAAGTAAAAGCGATTATCATAGCGGTGCCAAAATCAGGCTGCAATAATATAAGTATAAAAATAACAAGCGCATAGAGGCCAGACACCACTATATGCCGCATACTCGCTATCTCTACATGCCTACGAGAGAAGTATTTTGCTAAAATAATTATAAGTATTATCTTTGCAAACTCACTTGGCTGTATTGTAAAGGCTCCTAGATCTAACCAAGATTGAGCCCCTTGGAAGGCACTCCCTATAAGAAACATACCAAATAGAGTCACCACAGCCGCAATATATAATGTGATAACCACGTTAGAGCGACGTAAAAATCTATAGTCTATTAGGCTAGATACATAAAATACCACCACGGATATGAGTAACCATATAGATTGTTTATATACAAAAGCGTTGGAGTCTAGAGAGCTCATAGATGCAATACCTGCCAAGGCAATAAATAAGACACTTACCATAAGAGGAGCATCTACTCTAAAAAGTCTACACAAATAACTCATACTTACAGAGAGTCTATAGGGGGTAAGAGAGGCACAATATCTACTCTCGCTACAAATGACTCAAAAGCCTTTGGCCAAGTAAATACAACATTGTGTGATGAGCCAGCTGGCAGACTCTCTATTACACTACGAGATGCTCCAATTGCATTACCCGCCTCATCAAAGAGTACCGCCACTACAACGAGCCTGCTCAAGGCATATACCCCCCTATTTTGTATCTCAGCAGATGCGCGCGGAGCTCCTCCCACCTCTTTAAGCTGCTTCTCTGCTACTATTATCTCTGCGGCTCTATCACCCTGCATTACCTCCCATATAGGCCGCTCTATGAATTGGAAGGTGGTACGCTTGGGTACTCTGTTGCCAGCCTGCAAGTTGCCCTCAAAGATTGGTACGACCTTACCTGGTGGTATAAATGTCTCTCCTGTCTTCTCTGCTACTATTATATTATTCTCATCATAAAGCTTAAAAATGTATTTAATATTACGTATGCCTCCGTTTAAATTAGGGTTCTCTACATATGTTATGGCACTATAGAGTCCTGGTATTACAGCAAATGAGCGAGCCCATAACTCATTAAGAGGCTTGAGAGTCTTGGCATCAAGAAGCCTGCAAGGCCCGCTGCGGTCTATGGCTGTCTCGCCTTGATTCTGCACTCCATCAAAGCATGTTGCCGGCTTAGTAAAATACTTATACACACCCGGGGTCGCAACAATCACCACAAGCAAAATAAACCCAGTAATATATATCCTCCTCATTTTATTTGCCCATCTTTTGCTCATATTAACTTATTTTAATTTTTTATCTGATTTTTTGAGCCTTGTCTTTGCTTTACTTATGCTGTCTGTGCTTGGCAACCGCTCAGGCATTGTACCACCAATCTTCTTAATTGTATTCCTCACTTTACGACCAACTGAAAAATGCGCATCATTGGCCTTACTTTGACCTTTGATATCTTCTCTCTTTATCTTTGCCTCAGTTTGGGTTGCCTTAAACAAGTTTGCTGCCAGCTCTTCACTGCCCATATGGTCTAGTATTTTTTGTGACTTTTTGAGCTTTTTCTTTTTATGTATATCTTTTGAGATTAACCCCCCATATAATCCTTGGTATCCGGCGTTTTGAAATATTGCATAATTTTCTACTCCTGCAGATGCCGCTGTCTTTGTTAGGCTTGTGTTGTGTTTTTTGATTTCTTCTCTTAAGAATACTCTCTTGTTATCTTCTATTAGTGTATCTGCATCCTCTTGTCTTTTTGTTTGTATAGCAAAGTAGCTCTGGCCTTTAGCCACTACAACCTTACGAGGATCTGCATTCTGCATTATTAAATAACATGCATAACGAGAGAGAAACACATCTTCAACTTCTCTTTTGGCACCAGAGCCAACTTGAACCATATGTCCGACATCGGCAAAATGGCTGTTGATATCTTGCTTGCTATTTTTACAAGACTCTTTTGCCTTCTCAATAACCTTTAAGAAATTTAGATATTTTGAATACTCAAGTACCTCTACCAGCTCACGAGCAGACCAATACTCAACCCCATTCTCATCTACTCCTTTAATCTCTTCAAATTGATTTTTTGTCATAATACTCTCTACTCTAACCTCGGCTTATCTAAAACGTCAACATTAATATCTGCATTCTCTCCACTTATTTTAAACACATCTTTATCTATCTTACCGAGCTCTTTGTAGCCAGCATTGTAATGATTGACGGCTGTGCCTAGAGTGTTACCGAGCTTGCCATAGAGCTCCTCATATTTGCTAATGTGCTTGGTGAGTTTGCTAACATTCTTAATAATGTCTTGCGCCTTCTCCTCTACCTCTAACGCCTTGAGCCCTTGGAGTACCGTCTGCAGGTAAGCTAAGAAAGATGTTGGAGACACAATAATAACCTTATATTCTCTTGCTGATTTCTGTAAGATATTTTCATCTCCTCCTATTTTATTAGTAAGCAAATCATAATAGATGCCCTCACTAGGGATGAACATAAAGGCAAACTCCATAGTACCCTCTTGTGGCTTTATATATTTACTCGTCTCTTTTATCCTTAATTTAATATCATTGATAAATGCTTTTTCTAAAGTCTTTTTCTCCTCGCCCTCTGCCTCTATCATCCTATTGTAATTCTCAAGTGAGAACTTTGAGTCTATTGGCACTACCTTATCTTTAACAAAAACTACCGCATCTACAGTGTCTCCATTTTGGAATGCATATTGCACCTTGTAGCTCTCTGGAGGGAGCACATTCTGCAGCACAGTCTCTAGATAATACTCTCCTAGTACGCCGCGCTGCTTAGGATTCTGCAGTACTTGGCTTAGGTTCTTCAGTTGCTCAGAGAAGCCTATAACCTGCTTATTAGTCTCGCCGAGCTTAGTGAGACTCTCGGTGACCTCGCGCACTATCTTAGTGCTCTCGCTCAGCTGAGCCTTGACTGAAGCATTGATCTCACGAGAGCTCTCGCCGAGCTTGCTATCAAAGGTCTGCCGCATCTCTTGCAGCTCCTTTTGTAGATATACAAAGCCGTCTTGCATCTTACCTCCCCTCCCGCGCTTAAGCACAAACCAAACAATAAACGCATTAAATAATACGAATGCAAGTGCGAGCACAGCTATAATAATGTAATCTGATGTTTGCATAGTTTGTTGACTTATTTTGTTATTATACTATAATTTCAGTATTCTTATTGAAAAAGCGTACCGAAGGGTTCTGTCCCTAGGGGCGCTTTTTCGTTTCTGATAACTTATCTTTACTCTCATCAAGATAGTTTACTCTACCCTTTGCATACTTTCTCAGCAGCCATGAACATAAGTCATGCCTAGGCGATAAGACAACCTTAAACTTATCCTCATTCAATAAATACTCAACCAGTGGAGCAAAGTCTCCGTCGCTCGTGACAAATACTGCTTGTTTATACTCCTCCTGCATTACCAATACGTGCATCGCCATAACAATATCCACGTTGCCTTTATATAGCCCTGACTTGTTGCGAGATGTTTCCTTAAAGACCAGTTCAAATCCACAACTTCTTAAATATTTGTATAACGGCTCTCGCTCCTCAATGTAACCAAGAAAGAGTAATGCCTTATCAACCTTGTATTTTTCTCTTAGGTATACGAAGAATCGCTTGTAATCTAGCTTCCACCCAAGTTCTTCAATCCCTTTATATAAGTTTTGGGCATCTATAAACGCATAGTTATTATACTTGTTACTGGCGTCATGCATGCTCCGTAGTATACCATGACTTCGTATTGTTGGCGGTAACA
>CAZWWY010000006.1:0-4863 GCA_964637785.1 uncultured Candidatus Saccharibacteria bacterium | reverse complement strand
CTGGCGTCATGCATGCTCCGTAGTATACCATGACTTCGTATTGTTGGCGGTAACACCGAAGCAAGGCTTCGGTGTTTTGCTTGCGTGATGCTTAAATCTGTGATTAACTTCTATTGGATAATAATGTCCTGCTTATTTTTTTACATTTGGAGGTACGCCATGAGCGACCCGAAACTCAAAACATCTCACAAAAATATTCCTTATGCGCTCGGAAAAATGGAGACGGCAACCAGTAAACTTGATTTTCTTGAGCACCATGTCACGGCGATAATAATACCCAAAAATCACGCGGCCATCATCAATGCCATCCGTATCGCGATAGACGAGATACACGAATGCTACCAAGATGATGCTGATCGGTTGTCTGAGGCACGTGAAATTATTGCCGACGCAATCCGCTCTGTCAAGGCACAGAAAAAAGCTGCGGACAAAAAAGCCGAAATGGAGGAAGAAGGCTCTGACTTCTGAAATCTGTGACTGCCAACTGCGCAAGAAATGCCGCGAGCTCTACACTAGGGCCGCGGTGTTTATTTTTGTACAGTGAAATATGCTTTGGCTAACTCTACTACTATCACATTAGCTATACCCAAGATTACTAAGTAGAAAGCCGCTTTTGCAGAGATGGCAGTGAGTGAGAGCAGAGCCATAAGTGGTGCCCATGTAAGAGATAAGTATAGTAATGATATAGCTACTGTGAGCCCTACTAGTAAATATTTATTAGATAGTATATTTGTATGCCATATAGGTGTACGCATATTTTTAAACGAGAAGGCTAAGAATATGGACCCTATAGACAATGCCGCAAACATTATAGAGCGTAACTCTGCAATCTCTGTACCAAGATAATTAAGTATTGCATATAATATAAGTAATATCGCCCCAGAGGCTACGCATATAACTAATACCACCTTATCAAAGCCCCCAGATAAGATAGTGCCGTTGCTTAATCCTCTCTTAGGTTTACGACTCATAATGCCCTTAGACGCTGGCTCAAAGGCGAAGGGGAAGCTCATAAAGCCGCCGCCAACAATATTGGCCCAGAGTATCTGAGCTGGTAAAAGTGGCAGCGATAGGCCCATGAGCATACTACCCCCTATAAGCACCACCTCACTAGCGCTAGTGGCAAGCAAGTATGCAACAATCTTACGTAGGTTAGATAAGGCTCGTCTCCCCTCTTTAATAGCTGCAATGATAATAGAGAAGCTGCCCGTGGTGAGCACAATATCTGATGCCTCTTTGGCTACATCTGTGCCACTGCCCTGCGCTATACCTATATTTGCTGCTATAAGTGCTGGGGCATCATTGACTCCGTCACCCGTCATGGCGACTACTTCACCACTTGCCCTAAGCACGGTGGCTAAGCGGAGCTTCTGCTCTGGGAGCATACGCGCAAATATGTTACCGTTATTCACCGCTAACACGAGCGCCTCATCTGCAAGAGAGGCAAACTCACTACCTAGTATAATATTAGCAGAGTTGAGCCCCACCTCATCTGCCACAGCTTTGGCTGTCTCTCCATGATCGCCAGTGACCATTATCACTTGTACTCCTGCACGTTTGGCAGTGGCTATGGCCTCGCTCACATCCTCACGTACAGGATCTGTAAACGATATAAGGCCTCCAAATACAAAACCTAGGCGCTCACCATCTTGCGGGCTTCTTATATCATTTGGTATTATATGCTCACTACTCTCTCTGTATGCTACTGCTATAAAGCGCTTGCCCTCACTGCTGAGCGAGTCTTGTATCTCTTTAAATTGCTCACGTACCTCAAGTGTGAGTGGTAGCCTCTTACCGTCATGCAGGTAATGAGTAGCATGTGCGAGTATATGCTCTGGAGAGCCCGTGACATATAGCCGACTGTTACTCTCTCTGCTAGATTTGCTGTGATAATCGTTTAATGAAGCAGCATACCTACGACCAGACTCAAATTGTAAAAATTCTCTCCTCTCATTACCTATCTTAAATAACTCATCTTGGTACAATCCTGCTTGTATGCCCCCATTTATAATAGCAATTTCGAGTGGCCGACCATGCACCTTTGGCAAATTATTATCATCTACTCCATCTATAAAAGCATCTGATGCAAGCACCGCCATCTTAAGAATCTCTAATGTATCTCCATCTACCAGGCTTACTTGCTGCGCTTCTAAGTTTGTGTGTACTTGAGCCAATTTCATTATGCCACTTGTGAGTGTACCCGTCTTATCTGTAAGTATGACCGTAGCTGTACCAAGAGTCTCTGCAGCTAAGAGATTCTTTACCAGTCCTCCTTTGCGTAATATCGCCTCCATGGCGATGGTCAATGTGACCGTAACAGCAGCCGGTAGCCCCTCTGGCATAGCAGCCACAGCTATGGCTATAGAGAGTAGCAACATATCTGCTATCTCTCCACCGCGTAATATGCCAACTGCAAATATTATGGCTATCACTACTCCTATAATCCCTATAATTACATGAGCCAAATTATTAATACTCTTACTAAGAGGGGTCTTCGTATTGCCTATTGCTGTAGTACTCTTAGCAAGAGAGCCAAACTCCGTGTCATCACCTATTGCAACTACAATGCCATGCCCATACCCTTGAGATACTACTGTGCCCATAAGCGCCATATTAGACCTCTCTTTACTATTATTGATAGTACTGTTGTTACTATCTTTTTCTACTGCTAGCCACTCTCCTGTAAGGGCTGCCTCATTAATATATAGACTCTCAACCTCTACTAATCGTAAATCTGCAGGCACTTTATGCCCTCCTTCTAAATATACTATATCTCCAAGTACTAACTCTGCACTGCTCAATACCTGCTTAGCACCATCTCGTAATACTGTTGCATTAGCCAATGCAGAGCGCTCAAGACTCTCAAAAACTTTAGCAGACTTACCCTCTTGCAATGCTCCTATAAAGACATTAATAACAAGAGCTATTAATATAACTACAGCATCTGTATACGCTCCAAGTAATATAGTAGCCACAAGAGCCAAGAGTAGCACTATAGATAGTGGGGCGAGGAGCAAATTGCGTATGCTTTTATATATCTTAAATCTATTGGTTTGTTGTAAGATATTTTTCCCATATCTTTTTTGTAGTTGAGTCACTTGAGAACTAGATAGCCCACTCTCTAAACTGGTATTGAGTGATTTAAGAATACTGTTGACGTCTCTGGCATGCCAATTAATTATCATTATATGGTAGTATAACAGGTATATAAAGTAAAAATCTAAGATATGAACATAAAAGAGCAGCTGCGCAATGATATGAAAAATGCGATGCGAGCAAGAGATAACGAGGAAGTGACAGTATTACGCAGTATCTTAGCGGCTTTTACTAACGAGCTAGTAGCACAAAAGCGCAAGCCTAGTGATGAGCTAAGTGATGATGACGTACTAAAGGTTATAAGACGCGCAGCAAAGCAACGCAAAGACTCTATAGAGCAATTTACCAAAGGCGGGCGCCAAGAGCTAGCAGACAAAGAGCAGCGCGAGCTAGAGATGATAGAGGCTTACCTACCGGCAACTGCCACCGCGGAGGAGATAACAAAGGTCGCAGAGGCTAAAGTCGCAGAGATGAATGCTGCGGGAGATATGAGCAAGATGGGCGCAGTGATGGGTGCAGTGATGCAAGAGCTCAGTGGTAATGCCGATGGTAATGATGTAAAGGTGGTGGTGGCTAAATTACTTAGCTAATAGAGTATCAATCCTATTCATATCTCTAGGGAAGAGGCTCGCCTCGCGCACATTGCCTATGCCTAAGAACTTCTCTGTTAGTCTCTCTAGCCCCATACCGATACCGCCGTGTGGAGCTAAGCCATACCTAAAGGCTTGCAGATAGAATTCGAATGCCTTTGGCTCTAGCCCCTTCTCTTTTATCTTCTGTATGAGCATGTCATAGTCATGCACTCTTTGCCCGCCGGTAGTAATCTCTACTCCACGGAAGAGGAGGTCGAAGCTCTTGGTAAACCCTGTGTCTGCTTCATCTTCCATCGTATAGAATGGGCGCTTACTCACTGGGTAATGCGTGATGAAAATGAAGTCACTACCAAGCTCACGTGCCGCATACTCACACAAGAAACGCTCGTGGCTAGGCTCTAGGTCTGGCTCCCCTGTACAATCCTCGCCTGTCTCCTTCTTTATTATCTCTTGAGCTTCACTGAGCTTCATAAAGGGTATGTGCTCTGGAATCTTTGGTAAATCAACACCAAATAACTCTAGAGTATCAGCATGATGCTCAGCTACTCCTGCGGCAATACTCTTAATGACATGCTCTAGCATAGCCATCACATCTTGATAATTTTGTATGAATGCCATCTCAAAGTCTATAGTTGTGTACTCACTCAAGTGGCGTGTGGTAGCACTCTTCTCAGCGCGGAATACTTTGGTCGTAGTAAACACTCTCTCAAACACTCCAGTCATTATCTGCTTGTACAGCTGCGGACTTGATGCTAAGTATGCAATATTATCCTTAAAGTACTCAAGCTTAAATACATCAGCCCCACCTTCGGCATCTCCTCCTACAATTGCCGGAGCTTGAAACTCAGTAAAGCCTTGCTCTCCAAGCACTTGCCTAAAGTACTTGAGTATCGTTGCCTGCACAGCAAACACTGCGCTCGCCTTCTCTGAGCGGAGCATCAATGGGAGGTTGTCTAAATACGTATCGAGATTAAGCTCTGCGCCCATATCAAACGGTAGCTCAGCTGCCTCGCTGAGCACTCTCACCTCCTTGATGCCTAGCTCAAGACCTCCATTGAGCTCATCTTTCTTCATCTTCTCTGGGCGCTCTTTCACCTCTCCTATCAACTCTACTACCCACTGCTCATGCAGTTTTTGTGCCTCTGGGAGCGCGGTGTCATTATAATCTCCACTA
>CAZWWY010000005.1:0-15746 GCA_964637785.1 uncultured Candidatus Saccharibacteria bacterium | reverse complement strand
GCCAATATACACAAAAATAGTAGTGGGTATCAGTAGCTTTTTAACTAACTACTTCTTACTTATTGCAGCGGCTATTGCTATAGGCGGAGTCTTGTTATATAGGTACTTTACAACTGGAGACGGTAGTATAAAACTCGCTGCCATGCGGATGTCCATACCATATGTTGGTACTTTATATAAGATGCTCTTTTTATCTCGCTTATCAGACAACCTTAGTACAATGCTTAGTAGTGGCATACAAATGGTGCGTGCCATAGAGATTACAGCTGATGTGGTAGATGATGCCGTATATGGAGAAATCTTAAAAAAGGTTGCCCTAGAGGTACAAGGTGGCCGGCCAGCCTCAGAGGTATTTGAGAAGTATCCAGAGTTCCCTGGTATATTTATAGCCATGGTCCGTATAGGAGAGGAGACAGGAGAGCTAAGCAAAATATTAGATACTATGGCCAAGTTCTATCGCAGAGAAGTACAAAATGCGGTGAATACTCTTGTGACAATGATAGAGCCTATCATGATAGTGACACTTGCGGTAGGAGTTGGTGTTTTGTTAGCGTCAGTGCTAGTGCCTATATATAATGTATCAGCTGGCTTATAGAGTTATACACAGCCTAGTTGCACACTGCTCTTGCAGGTTATATAATAGTGGTAATACTTATTATTAATTAATTAACAAATTATCGGTATGAAATTTAAAAATTTAACAAAAGGAGGAGACAAAGGTTTTACACTTATTGAGCTCTTGGTAGTAATCGCTATCATTGGTATATTGTCATCAGTAGTATTGGCATCTATGAACACTGCACGTAAGAAGGCGCGTGACGCTCGTCGTCAGGCAGACCTTAAGAGCTTGCAGCTAGCGCTAGAGTCATATTATGACACTGAGAGTGCATACCCAGTACAAGTTACTGAGGTAGCAGTATCTAGCTCGACTCTCGGAGACCTTACATCAGGTGGTTATATAACAGCTCTACCAGATGATCCTTCATCTACACAAGATTATCGTTATATATCTGCAACAGCAGGTGCATCTTATTGTATTGGAGCTAACCTAGAGGGTACTCCTCCAACTCCTGCAGATACGTGCCCTAGTGCAACTAAGGTCACAGGTGGTAGTGCAGACTACATGGTTGGTCAGTAGCTATAGCTGCTTTACAGCATCAGCAAGGAAGCTTAACTCTCCGCCCTTGGCGGAGAGTTTTCCTTTTATTAGTACGCACTTATCAGCCATAAGACGCTCTTGATACAGTGTCAGTACTTTAGGGAAGACGACTACCTCTATAGTATCAGTATAGTCACTTATGCGTACAAAGGCCATCTTCTCTCCCTTTTTAGTTATTATTGTATGTATATCTTCTATAAGCCCAGCTATTACTGTCGTGACTCCTTTTCGCATCTTATTTTTTGTAGTGCTTATGTCTTGCTTGCCATCAAGTTTGGTAACATGAGCATCTAATGGATGGCCAGATATATATAATCCTAGGAGTTCTTTCTCATAACCTAACTTATCTTCTAATAGCATCTCTGGCGCATCTTTTAATTCTACATCGTTCATTTCATCTCCAGACTCTATTACCCCAAATAATGAGTTTTGGTCTATTGGCTTATTATGCTCCTCTTTATGATAATTAAGTATGGTGCCTATGTTCTCTAGTAGTCTGCCGCGCTCAGCAAATTCATCTAATGCACCGCATTTTATAAGTGACTCCACAGAGCGCTTATTAAGATTCTTGTCATCTATGCGCACTAAGAAGTCTGCAAGGCTTATATACTTACCATTACTTTTGCGTTCTTTTACTATACTATTTGATATACCTTCCCCAAAGTTTTTTACTGAGTTGAGGCCAAAGCGTATTTGCTTAGTATGCTTACCGGCATCATCAAGTACTACAGAGAAGACGCCGAGACTATCATTGATATTAGGAGGTAGTACTTCTATATCCATTTTTTTGCATTCTTCAACTATCTCAAATATCTTTTCAGTATCTCCAGAGTCTGCAGTGAGGAGGGCTGACATATACTCAAGAGGGTAATTGGCCTTCATATACGCAGTCTTGTATGCTAGTGCCCCATAACTCACTGCATGTGCCTTGTTAAATCCATAAGCAGCAAAGGTCTCTATACTCTCCCAAAGCTTTACTTGAGCAGACTCCTCCATCCCTCGCTCTAGGCAACCATCATGGAACTTCTTTTTTTGTTGAGCCATTATCTCTGGTATCTTTTTACCCATAGCTTTACGGAACATGTCTGCCTCTAGCCAGCTGTAGCCAGCGAGCTCTACAGCTATAAGCATTATATCGTCTTGGTACATTAGTATGCCGTAAGTTGGCTTAAGATATTTCTCTAACCGCGGGTCTACATATGTGACGCTGCCCGGGTCTCGCTTACCGGCAATATAGCCGGGGATGAATTCCATGGGTCCTGGGCGGTAGAGTGCTACCATGGCGTTAAGGTCATGCACATCTGTTGGTTTGAGCTCCATAAGCCACTTCGTCATACCAGAGCTAGCCATCTGGAAGACACCGATAGTATGCCCTGCTGCAAGCATCTCATAAGTTTTTTTATCTTCTAAGTCTAAGTTATTCACATCAATGTCTATATTTTGTATCTTTTTAACTCTCTTTACTGCATCAGCAAGTATGCCAAGGTTTTTAAGCCCAAGGAAGTCAAACTTCAAGAGCCCGGCATCCTCTACGCCGTGCATGTCATATTGAGTGATTAGTTTACCTTGACCGTCAGTACTTTTAGGGTCGTATTGCACCGGCATATAGTCTGTTACCTTGCCAGTGTCTGAGATAACAACTCCAGCAGCGTGCACTCCCACGTGCCTTGCGTTGCCCTCTAGCTGCTTGGCATAGTTGATTATCTCTTGCACTTCATGCATCTTTTTATATGCATCTAACAGCTCTGGCTCTATGTCGAGTGCCTTGTCTATAGTCATAGGGAAGCCTTGCGCACCAAAGGGTATAAGCTTCGCTATCTTGTCTCCCATACTATATGAGTAACCGAGCGCTCTATTTACATCACGCACCGCAGCTCTTGCAGCCATAGTACCAAAGGTGCCTATCTGAGCTACAGCCTCATAGCCATATTTATCTCTGGCATAGTTAATCATTGCATCTCGTTTATTGTCTGGTATATCCATATCAATATCTGGTGGTGACGGCCTCTCAGGGTTAAGGAAGCGCTCAAATGGTAAGTTATAATCCAGTGGGTTGATAGAAGTGATATCTATAAGGTAAGAGACGAATGAGCCAGCCGCAGAGCCGCGAGTATTGGTAAGGATACCCTCTCCCTCAGCCCAACGCATCAAGTCGCTCACCACAAGGAAGTAGGGAGAGTAGCCCTTGTCTTTTATAACACCGAGCTCATAATCTATGCGTTTTCTATGCTCGTCTGATTCCTCTAAGTCTCTGCGCTTGAGTCCGGCATATGTATCTTCTTTAAGCATCTCATCATAATCTTTGCCATCAACTTTAGGAAAGTCGGGGAAGCGCCAATCACCAAGGTTTAAGTCTACGCCACTGCACATCTCTGCCACTTTTTTTGTGTTTGTCAACAGAGCTTCTTCACCAGCAAAGAGTTGTTGCATCTGCCCAGATGTTTTAAAAGAGTAATCCTCCTCACGTTCGATATCATCATCAGTGAGCCTCTTGGCGTGGTGTATCTTGTCTGCGAGACTCCTGGCGACTTTATCCTCAGGCTTTAAGTAATAGATGTCTTGTGCCGCGAGCATCTCTATGTTTAGCTCTTGCGCAATTTGCTTTATTTTTGTCACCTTCTCTTCATGGTCAAGCAGCTCTTTGTGATGTGTAATCTCAAGGTAGAGTTTATCTTTGTAGATGTCTTTGTATTGCTCTGCACGTTTCGTAGCTGTGCCAATGTCTGCGTTGTCTATCGCTTGGCTCACAGCGCTATTGTGCGCGGGGAGTATGGCTATAATGCCTTTAGTAAACTCTTGCAGTAGCCCTGTGTCTACGCGTGGTATGCCATTGTGCATGCCCTCTAAGTTAGCCTTAGTGACGAGCTGTATCATATTGAGGTAGCCCTCCTTGCTCTCTGCAAGCAGCACGAGGCGCGTGTATGCATCATCTGTTTTGTACTCTTTGTCCACCATGCCTCTTGGTGCAACATATAGGTCTACGCCGAGTATAGGCTTGATGTCATTCTTTTGGCAAGCTTTGTAAAACTCTATAGTAGAGTACATATTGCCATCTTCAGTGATGGCAAGCATCGTCTGCCCATCACTCTTAGCAGCGGCTATCAGCTCAGGTATCTTCGGTAAGGCATTAAGCAAAGAGTAATGAGAGTGTGTATGCAAGTGAGTAAATGGAGCCGTGCTAATACTAGATTTAGACATTAAGTATAGTATACCACCCTATAACATAATTGCAGTAACAGCAGAGCAAGGCTTTGCTGTTTTGGCTTAAACATGGTATATTATTGACATGAGCTACAGAAAAGAGGAGTTATCAGATGGAGAGATTTATCATATATACAACCGTGGTGTTGATAAGCGAATTATTTTTGAAGATAAACAAGATTTTTTTCAGTTTTTACAAATGCTTGATTTATGCAATGTTGATATGACTTGCGGTGGTTTGGAGAAATATAAATATCCATTCAATCTGGAGAGACGGAA
This sequence comes from uncultured Candidatus Saccharibacteria bacterium, assembly GCA_964637785.1. GTDB lineage: Bacteria > Patescibacteriota > Minisyncoccia > Phycocordibacterales > UBA2100 > S139-169. Next base: position 11,107 of record CAZWWY010000005.1, on the reverse strand, counting down.
TAATAGACAGCCTTTAGTGGAGATTATTGCATATTGCCTAAATCCTAATCATTACCACTTAATGTTGAGGCAAGTTGGTGATAATGGAATTTCTAAATTTATGCAAAAAGCAGGTACTGCATATTCAAAATACTTCAATAAGAAGTATGAACGTTCGGGGAGTCTATTCCAAGGCAAGTTTAAATCCGTACACGTTGGCACGAGTGAATATCTGCAGGGACTTAGCGCATATATAAACTTGAATAACATAATGCACGGCCTAGTTAAGGGAAAACAGCAAAGCCTTGCTTTGCTGTTTAGGAGTAGTTGGTGGGAGTATGGTGGGGTGAAGGAGCGAGATGTATTCCACGGCATTTGTGAGAAGGATATTATTTTAGGAGCTTTTAAGAATAAGCAAGACTATATGAGGTTTGCTAAGGATTATGTGAAGAATATCGTGAGTATGAGGAGAGATAAAAAGTTAGCAGAACTGGAAGATGACAGGGAGTTGTTTTTAGAGTAAGCTTATGCAAATATGGAAGCAATAAAATCCCCAGAAAAAATAAAGTTACAGTTTGAGTATTCGCTCAAGAGTGAGGAAGGTGTTGTGAAAGGTACATTAGATGACACTGATTGGCTGATTGAATATGGTTATGATGAGTGGCTTAGTCTACCTGGAGACATGACATTAAAAGAGGCTTTGACTGACCCCGCGAGTGTAATGGGGAAATTGAAAGATGAGTATAACGAGAGTGAGTATAAAGAGGTAGAGCAGACTGTTATTAAACGATGGACAGATTTTTCTTCTGGATTGGCTGGATATTTTGATAATATAGGATTTAAACCAGAGAAAGCTTACATAATACAACTTACGAAGTATGGGGTTGGCGGCAGTTATCATTTGCCCAATAAGGTGGTAGTTAATTTTTATAGTAGGTACGGTATAGGTGTTTCTAAGACTATAATGCATGAAATTGTACACTTATCTATACAGAATCTGATTGATAAATATAATATTGAGCACTGGAATAAAGAGAGGTTGGTTGACTTGATTTTACTAAAGATAATACCAAAGCATGCAACGATGCAGCCTATCAAAGAGGTCGTGAGTGCAGTAGATAGGGCTTTTGAGTATTATCCGGATATAGAGAAGGTGATTAAGAATATTGGTAGTGAACAATAATCAAAAATATATCATAGGTATAGACGAGGCGGGGCGGGGGCCTATTGCTGGGCCAGTAGCTGTTGGTGGTTGTATCATTACTAGTAGTCAGGTTAAAGCTTTAGAAGATGAGCTCCTAACTAAGTTTATGCGGGGAAAGTTAAAAGACTCTAAGAAGTTAAGTGAGAAGAAGCGCACAGAGATATTTACTTGGATACAGGAGAAACAAGAGGCAGGGGAGTTAAACTTTACTGTGAGTATGGGTGCCAGCAAGACCATAGATCAGGTCGGTATAGTGCCGACTATTAGCAAGGCGGTGTCTAAGGTGCTTACTGTGTTGGCTAGAGGTAAGGAGCGGGAGGTGTTAGTTAAGCTTGATGGAGGACTTAAAGCTCCAGAAGTGTTTAAGCATCAACAGACCATAGTGAGGGGTGATGAGAGGGAGGTTGTAATATCGCTAGCTAGTATCGTAGCTAAGGTTACAAGAGATGAGTATATGTGTCGATTAATAGACACATACAAAAAAGACGGTAAAGATTATGGGTTTGAGCAACATAAAGGTTATGGTACTAAAGGGCATTATGAGGCAATAGGTAAGCACGGCTTATGCAGTGAACACAGACAGAGTTTTTGTAAGAATGTAAAGTAAAAGCCGCCAATAATGGCGGCTTTTAGTAAGGCAGTGGAAGTGGGGAGTAGTGAGCTCCCGTCCAGATAGAATTGTTGAGTTGAGTTTACGCAGTGTAGACTATCCTAGAAGTTTAAACGCTGTATCTAAAGGATAAACAAAATAATACAGAGTCGAGACTTAAGTTTTAGTATACAGAGTCAGTCAAGCAATGTATCTTAACTCAAAGTATAACGCCAGGATCACTCTATTGAGTATCAAGTGGCTGACGGTCGCATAGGCCTAAATTAGGCGTATGCAAGGCTGAGATTGGCCGCGAAAGGCGACTTCATCCCCCGTGTAAATTTCTCTGCACTTAAAGTTTGAGTAGATTAAGGTGTGTACTCACCACCAATGCGAACAAAACAACGCAAAAACTGTCGAATCAATTCACTCCCATATTTGATGTGTCTCTCTGACACACATAGGCTAATTTGCCAACGAACGGCGGATGCTGCGCTTGGAGTCGCGCTCTTTAAGAGTCTCTCGCTTATCGTATTCCTTTTTACCCCTTGCTATGGCTATCTCTAGCTTCAGCTTCCTGTTGTTATTATACCACGCGAGTGGGACTATTGTCAAACCTTTGGCGTTCTCTGTCTCTGCTAGCTCATTTAGCTCTTTCTTATTTAGGAGTAGCTTACGGGCTCTGGTAGATTCGTAATCTAGTGGAGTATTGGCCTCTTGGTAGTGACTGATGCTAGCACCAACCAAAAAGGCTTCGCCTCCGCGCACCACAACGTGGCTACCGGCGAGGCTTGCCTTGCCAGCCCTCACCGCCTTGACCTCGTGGCCGTAGAGCTGTACTCCAGCCTCAAACTTTTTAATAAGTGCATAGTCAAATCGCACCTTTTTGTTTTGTATGTTTATTCTTTTATCCGCCTTCTTCTTATTTGCCATTTGCATACTATATCATAATACTCATAAAATAGTTGCTTAATTGTAAGTTTTGCGTATAATATCGCCAATATGGTACGAATGAGAATCAACAGAAGTGCAACGCGTAAGCGTCGCTCACACCACGCCCTCAGCGAGCCGCGCCTTAGTATGTGCAAAGATTGTGGGGCTAAGTATTTGCGTCACCGTGCTTGTAATGAGTGTGGTAAATATAGAGGCAGAGTAGTTACAGATATAGAAGCTAAAAATACCAAGAAGGCTGCTAAAAAGATAGTACGATTAGAGTCTGCTAAACAGGCTGCAGCGGAGGTTGTAGAAGAGACTAAAAAAGAACCTAAAAAAGACAAGTAATATATATGAGTGCTCGTCATATATCTAGAAGCGTGGCTCTACAAACACTCTTTGAGGTAGACTCTGATAAGTGGGATACTACTAGAGTTGGACAACTGGTGAGTGATAATGAGGATGCTCTAGGCGGAGGAGACAGTTATTATACCAAGCAATTACTAGATGTAATAATAGCTAAAAAGTCAGAGATAGACGAGGTTATGATAAAAGCTGCACCAGAGTGGCCCCTAGAGAAGATTGCGACAATGGATAGAAACATCTTGCGTATAGGGCTTGCAGAGCTACTATTTAACGATGCACTTGGTGTACCACCAAAGGTAGCCATAAATGAGGCGATAGAGCTGGCCAAAGAATATGGGGCAGAGAGCTCTAGTAAGTTTGTAAATGGAGTACTCGGTAGTATATATAAAGAGATAGGTGAGCCACGTAAAAACGAAGGTAAGGCCCACAAAGAGACCCCTATAAAAAAAGAGGAACTTGCTGGTGCTGTAGTATATGCACATCATGACGGAGGTATATACTTGGCCCTCGTGCATGATATATTTGGCTACTGGACTCTCTCTAAGGGTAAGCTTAATGAAGGTGAGAGTACTGAGGATTGCGCAATACGTGAGATTAAAGAAGAGATGGACTTAGATATAACAATACAAGAGAAGCTTGGAGACAATGAGTATATAGCCAACGACCCACAAGAGGGCAAAAAGAGTAAGAAGGTGACATATTACTTAGCAGAAGCAGGGTTTACAGAGATTACACTTGGCTCATCTAAGGGGCTTGATGACTCAAGATGGTTTAAACTGCAAGATGTGGTGAACCTGAATATGTATCAAGACATGCTACCGATAGTCACTAGTGCGGTGACTAAGCTTGCAGAGACAACACAAAAGTAGTGTAAATATAGTATAATAAAATCTAATCATGAGAGATTTTAATGAATTTGAGAATAAAGTAGGCTTTACTTTTAATGATAAGTCGCTTTTGCAATTGGCTTTTACTCACCGCTCATATGTAAATGAGAATAGACAACACAATACACATAATGAACGATTGGAGTTTTTAGGCGATGCGGTGCTTGAGCTGGTGGTGACGAGGCACCTCTTTGATAAATATAGTGATAAAGATGAGGGTGAGCTCACTGCAGTGCGCGCAGCACTAGTAAATACTCAGAGTATAAGTGCAGCGGCACAAGAGTTGGAGATGAACGACTTTCTCCTGCTCTCAAGGGGCGAGAGCAAAGACACTGGCCGCGCGCGGCAGTATATACTGGCCAACACCTTTGAGGCTTTTATAGGGGCATTGTACCTAGATGGTGGATATGATGCTGCACAGAAGTTTATTGCCAATAGCTTATTTGATAATGTAGATGAGATAGTAGAGAAGAGACTATGGCAAGATGCCAAGAGTAAGCTGCAAGAGCTATCTCAAGAGCAGGTGAGTGTAACGCCAAATTATAAGAACATAAGTGCAACTGGCCCAGACCACAATAAGGTGTTTACAGTTGGGGTGATGTTTGGTACAGAGATTATCGCAGAGGGCAGCGGCAAGAGTAAACAAGAAGCCGAGCAAGCCGCAGCACAAAACGCGCTTGAGGTGAGAGGGTGGTAGTATTTTGTAGCGGGGCCTGGAATTGCACCAGGGTCTGGAGGTTATGAGCCTCCCGAGATACTTCTTCTCTACCCCGCTATGGGGTTGTGAGTAGTATACAGATTTTACCTAAATATGCAATTTACCTGGCCAGCGGTAGTAGATTGCTGGGAGGAGGACTAGGGTGAGGATTGTGGCGAAGGTGAGACCAAAGATTATGGAGTAGGCTAGTGGCGCCCACATCTCTGCAGCAAAGACGAGCGGCATTATACCCACTACAGTAGTGACGGCAGTGAGCAGTACTGGGCGCAAGCGTGATGAGGCCGCATCTATTATAATATCTAGTAAGTCTGAGTCTTGCCACTCTATAGAGCCATCATCAACCTTGGTCGCAACTATAGCGCGGCGGCGGTTGATGCAGTCTACTAAGATGATGCCATTGTTAACAACAATACCAGAGAGCGCAATAAAGCCCATAATAGCAGGGAAGGAGAGAGGCTTATCCATAATAAGGAGCCCAGCAAACACCCCAATGAGCGAGAGAGGCACAGTAAGTAGCACATACATAGTATGTCGGAAGGAGTTGAACTGGATGACGAGTATGGCAAACATCGCCGTCATGCCCATGAGTAGGGCGGTGAACATATCTGCAAAGGACTGGTCTACCTCCTCATTCTCTCCGCCAATTTTCATTTGTATGCCGTCTGGTATTATTAGCTCGCTTTTGGCCCTCTTTTTAAACTCTTCACTTATAATTTTTGCATTCGCTTCATCTGCAAGCTTGCTAGTGACCACAACAACGCGGTCTCCACCCTCATGCCTTAAGACTGTACGATTTTGAGAGATGGTAGTATTTACAAATGAGCCGAGCATCTCTTGCCCCACAGGTAGGTATCTTAGAGAGTCTATAGTTGCGTTATTAGATTGAGCAAGCGTGCCCTTGCCTGAGAGATCCATGCGCAACACCACTGGTATGTTAGTGCCAAAGAGCTTGATTGTGGTGGACTCATTGCCAGAGAGTGCGGTATTGATATTCTGAGCTACTGCAAGAGCCGTGACGCCGCTACTGATAGACTTGTGGCGGTCTAAGTTAAGTACAAACTCCACTGCGTTGTCTTTGGTGGTTGCTGCCACCCCAGATGTGCCAGAGATTTGCTCTAAGATGTCTTTAGCAGTATTTGCCGTCTCATCTAAGTCTGCAAGATTTGACCCAAAGAATGTGATAGTAATAGGAGCTCCAACGGGTGGACCCTCCTCCATCTGTCCTACTAGGATGTCAGATGAGGTTATATCAGAGAGCTTGTCCTGCAGCTCTTTGACGACATCTTTGCTAGTACGTTTAGAGTCTTTGTCTATACTTAAGAGTATACTACCAAGCTTTGAGTCATTGCGTACGCCCTCAAAGACGTTAGAGAATGGGCTAGACTTACCCGCGGTAGTAGAGAATGATACGATGCCTCGGGTGTCATATATTAGCTCCTCTATTCTACGCAACTCTAGGTCAGTATTCTCTAATGCTGCACCGCTAGATAACTCTGTCTCTACAAAGACATACTCACTATTCTCAGAGGGGAAGAAGATGGTACGCACAGCCCCAATAGCAGGTAATGATAAAGCAACTATCAAGAAAAGAGCTATAACCCCCAGCATAGTGTTGCTGTTACGTTTGTCTGTTAAGAACTCGCGCAAGAAGCTCTTATAATAAGTATTGATTACTATAAGAGCTCTGCGCCTCTTTGTTGCAAGAGTGCTCTTACTGCGGCTGCGCTTGAGTATCATAGAGGCAAGTACAGGGATGATGGCCAAGGCTATAAAGAGTGAGGCCAAGAGTACGAATATAATAGTGTATGGTATAGAGGCTATAAACTCTCCAGTAACACCAGAGATAGTAAAGAGTGGGGCAAACACTGCCACTGTGGTGAGAGTGCCGCTTGTAAGTGGTGAGTGATAGTCTTGTAGAGCCTTGAGAGCAGAGCGATATTTGCTTTGTTTATTATCGTCGCTACGCATATGCGAGTTGATACCCTCTACTATAACTATAGCCGAGTCTACAATGATGCCGGTCGAGAGTATAAGAGCAAAGAGACTTACAAAGTTAAGCGAGTTGCCAGTAGCCTTGAGAGCTATAAAGGCAGTGAGGAAGGACAGTGGTATGGCTATGCCTGCTACTAGTGCCTCTCTGCCGCCTATAGCAAAGAAAAGTACAATCATAACAAGCATCACTGTGGTGAGCCCGCTCTTGCTGAGAGTTATTAGGTCTGTGCTTAGCATCTCTGCCCTGTCGAATGACATAGACATAGATGCCCCACCCAAGAGTGCGCCGTCAACACCCAGCTCTTGCAATCTCTCTTTTACTGATACTCCGACTGCTGTTATCTGGCTATTAGGCTTTTTAAATACGTCTACAGTGAAGGAGTTGAGAGACGGAGCACCATCAATAGATAGGCGTGATATGGCGTCCGCTTCTGAGAAGCCGTCTATCACCTTGGCCACATCACCAACCGCGATGGGCACGCCACCAGGGGCGGCTATCGGTAGATTTGCTATCTCGTAGGCCTCTTTTACATCTCCATCAAAGCGCACAGGATATTCAATACCGTCAATACTGAGGTTGCCAGCAGGCATGGCTATATTTTGGGCAGAGACGGCTCTAGAGATGTCTGTAAGCAATAACCCATACTTTATAAGAGCTTCTCGATTAACTAGTACATGTACTTCTCTCTCTTGCACTCCGCTGATAGCTACTGAAGAGACGCCACTTACTTGCTCTAACTCGTCTGTTAGCTTCTCAGAGAGGTCTAAGAGTATACCATGAGGCACATCGGCAGAGACGGCAAAGGTGAGCACAGGCTCTTTAGCAAAGTCCACCTGTATCACTTGTGGCTCACTAGCATCGTCTGGTAAGTATACCTTTGCTTTGTCCACCTCATCTTTTAACTCGTCTATAGACTCTTTTATATTTGCAGAGGCAGAGAACTCCACAGAGATGGTAGACAGGCCACTCACTGACTTAGAGGTAATTTTCTTTAGCTGCTCTAAGTTATTGTTTATAGGAGCCTCTAGCTCGTTAGTCACCAGCTTCTCTACATCCACTGCACTGGCTCCTGGTAGGGTAGTGACTACTATTGCCAACGGCATCTCAATAGGAGGAGTTGACTCCTTAGGCATCTGCACTAGGGATGCAAACCCGAAGATGCCCAGCGCTACAGCTAAGAGTATGCTGAATTGAGTTTTCTTTAAAAAGAATGACCAGAGATTAAGCATAGACTACTTTTTATTTTTTTAAAGATTGTAGAAGTTTGATATTTACAATTTGCCCAGCAGATAAGCCTCTTGCATCTGTGATTATCAAGGTGTCTTTGCTTATGCCTGATATCATAACCATGCTACCTAGCACATCACCAATAGAGATGTCTATTGGTATCAACTCAGCAATCTTAGATACAGTGTCTGCAACGGTAAACACATTGACACCCTCTACATTAAACTTAATAGCATTAATAGGTATTAGCAGCTCTGTAGTGGTATCATTAGCTTTACTATCCTCATCATCCGTAAATGCTAATATATTTATATTTACTGCAGAGCCATTGGGTAAATTGCTTTTACTTGTTAAATCTGCTCGTACCTCTAGCTGGTTGTTGCCGATGCTTGTACTACTGGCGATACTGGTGATGTGCCCAGTTATAGAGCCAGATACTAAGATGCTGTCTCCTATCGATACTCTCTCATTGTCTGTACTTGGTATATAAAAAACGACCTCGCTGCCGCCACTGCCTATCATACGGCCAAGTTGGCTCGTGTTTATAAAATCTCCATGACGAGCAGAGAAGCTAGAGAGAGTACCAGATATAGGAGCGCGTATACGAGTCTTCTCTAACCCTGCTACTGCCGCTTGATAACTGCCGAGCGCGGTTGTTACTGAAGCATTAGCCGCGTCTGCATTAGCTGTAGCAGAGGCCACATCTTCTGGACGAGCATTTGTTAATAGCTTATCTTCATTTTCTTTTACTGTTGTTAGTGCTCTCTTTGTAGATGTTATAGCAGATTGTGCACTAGTGAGAGCGCTAATATTACCAAGCAATTGCGAGCGCGCAGTGCTCATAGTAGCGATATATGAGCTAATGACAGAGTTTGGCACAGATGCCGTGGTGATAGCTCCATCTAGTGCAGTGAGTATTGTATCTGTAAATTGCTTGGCGGTTGAGAGCTCTAGTAAAGTTTTTGATATCTCAGCATCTAGTGATGAGCCATTGTATAGAGTTTGTATTGATATTGATGCTTGTCTAGAGAGGATGTCACCCATGGCTACGCGCATATTCTCAGTAGAGATTTTGGCAGAGTACTCGGTAGTTTGGAAGGTTAGGGTGGGCACGACACTTGAGGGATTCTGCAGCATTGTATCTGCACTAAATGAGATGGCATTACTCGTACCCGCATATGCTGCCTGTAGAGCATTACGAGCAGCATCGTACGATGAGTCTAAGCTTGCCTCAGATGCTGATACTTGGCTGGATACTATGTTTTTGTCTTCTTGAGTTGCTCCGTTAAGCACTTTAGCTAGCTGAGCTTCAGCTCCTTTTGCTTGAGCCCGGGCCGCCTCTAGTGCTCCTAGGGCCTGAGTTACTTGAGCTCTCTGTGCGTCGTTTTCAACTTCTGCTATCAGTGTACCACTTTTGACCCATTGACCCACCTTGACATATACTCCAGTGATGCGCCCAGGCACCTCGCTACGTAAGTCTGCCTCGCTCTTATTACGCAGGATGCCCGTAACAGTGAGGGTTGTGTTATTAGTAGATAGTTGAGAGGCTGGTACTAAGGTAACAGTTACTAAAGGCTGCTCTTGTGGAGGGCTATCATTAGTGTTGTTTAGTATGCGTAAAGACGCTACCATACCAGCTAGTAGAAGTATAATAAAGGCTATGATAAGTATCTTAGTCCTCAAGTGTAATGTAGTAAATTTATTAATCATACGCACGGCGGCATTGTGCCACTTGTATGTCTCTGTGTCAAGGTTAGCGGTACTTGAGCCTATGTGCTAGGATTGGCGCATTATAGGTATATTAAGATAAATATTATGGGCATATTTGGCAAACTAGGCAAAAAGATGAAAGATAAGGCAATGAGTGTTGCAATGAAGAGGCAGCTAAAGAAGATGGACCCTGCCCAGAGGCAGATGTTTGAGGTATTGATGGAGAACAATCCAGAGCTATTAGAGAAGATAGCAAAAGAGTCACAAGCACTTATAAAAGGGGGAGATAGTGAGATGGCAGCCATGATGAAGGTGGGGAAGAAGTATCAAGGCGAGTTGGCCAAAGCTATGCAAGCAGCTGGCGTAGACCCATCACAGATGCAAGGCGGCACTCCTAAGACTAACGGACCTTTTTAATTGATTTATAATTTAATTATATGAAAATAGGAATTGTAGGGTTGCCAAATGTGGGGAAGAGTACGCTCTTTAATGCGCTTACTAAGAAGGCAGTGGCAGCAGAGAACTTCCCCTTCTGTACCATTGAGCCGTCTGTAGGTACTGTAATAGTGCCAGATAGGCGCCTCGATAGGCTTGCAGAAATGGCCAATACACTAAAGAAGGTGCCGGCCATTGTAGAGTTCGTAGACATCGCTGGGCTAGTGAAGGGTGCGAGCGAGGGTGAGGGCTTGGGTAACCAATTCTTAGCCAACATACGTGAGTGCGATGCAATTGCTGAGGTGGTGCGTGTGTTTGATGATGACGATGTGATACATGTAAGCGGTACAGTAGACCCAAGGCGAGATATAGAGGTGATTAATCTAGAGTTGGTGCTGGCAGATATGCAGACTGTAAGCAAGAGACTTGCAAGTGTAGACAAAGATGCAAAAAGAGGAGACAAAGATGCTGCAATACTAAAGAGTGCGCTAGAGAAGCTGGTGGTACAATTAGAGCTTGGCAAACTTGCCAACACAGTAAGCCTAGACGAGGCAGAGCTAGTGCAAGTAAAAGGCTTGCACCTACTGACAATGAAGCCGTTTATGTATATACTTAACTCTAAGAGCGGGGCACTAAACTTAGATGACCAAGGAGATGGCCGGTATGCTGCACTTAAAGAGTTTTTAAACTCGGCTGGAGCCACTTATGTGCATGTAGATGCAGGTGTAGAGGTCGAGCTCTCAGATGTGAGTGAGGAGGATAAAGACGAGTTTAGGCGAGAGCTTGGTGTGCTAGAGAGCGGCATAGATGCACTGATACGCAAAGGCTATGAGCTCTTAGACCTTATAAGCTACTTTACAGTGGGAGAGAAGGAGACGAGAGCATGGACAATAAAGAGGGGTAGCACGGCACCAGAGGCCGCAGGGGTGATACATACCGACTTCCAAAACAAGTTTATACGCGCGCAGGTAATAGGTTGGCAAGAGTTGTTAAGTGCCGGCTCTAAAGCTGTAGCAAAAGAGAATGGGACTCTGCGCACTGAGGGCAAAGATTATGTGGTGCAAGA
>CAZWWY010000004.1:0-17379 GCA_964637785.1 uncultured Candidatus Saccharibacteria bacterium | reverse complement strand
AATAGGACGGCGCCGCGGACTATTATAAACTTAATCTCTGTAAATTAGTACCTTGCCACTTGGCAAAGTTTGTTTTGTAACTCTTGTTTTATTTGCCTTTGGGCTGTTGGTCTGGTACTCTCGAAATATCATTCAACAAGAGACTAAGTGCCACTGAAAATTAGCAAGATATGCTATAATAAAAAAGCACTCAATCCTCTAAATGATACTTTCGATGAGTCTCGGGTGGAGAATCAAAAAATGAAAGCTGAATACAATCTGAGGATAGATGCAGTAGGTATATATAAAATATAATACCACAACGTCCTTGACCAGATCCATATTATGGGTCACTTAGAGGATTGAGTGCTTTTCTGCGCAGGATATTACCATATAAGTTGCAACATGTCAACATCTAATAGCACAAACAACAAGCAGCTAGGGAGTTTGGACTCTGAGCTGCGCCCTAGTGCTTGGGATGATTATGTAGGGCAAAAGAGAGTTAAGAGTAACCTAAATATATTATTAAAAGCGGCGCAGGCACGCAAGCAGCCTCCAGAGCATGTGCTCTTCTATGGCCCACCAGGGCTGGGCAAGACGACGCTCGCCCACCTGATAGCGCGAGAGCTAGGTGCACAGATGAAGCTCACAAGCGGCCCCGCCATAGAGAAGGTTGGCGACCTTGCCAGCATCATCACTAATCTTAACAAAGGAGACATACTCTTTATAGATGAGATTCATAGACTTAATAAAAGCATCGAGGAGGTGCTCTACCCTGCTATGGAGTCTGGTACTCTTGATATTATTATAGGCAAGGGGCCGTCTGCACGCACACTGCAATTAGAGTTGCCACCCTTCACTCTTGTGGCTGCTACCACTATGGTGGCGGGGCTCTCCGCACCACTGCGTAGCCGCTTCTCTGGTGGCTCTTTCCGCTTAGAGTATTATTCGCAGAGTGACATAGAGAAGATTCTGAAGAGGAGTGCCGAGATACTTGGCGTAGCCTCATCAAAAGGTGCACTCTCTGAAATAGCCAAGCGCAGCCGCTTTACTCCACGTATAGCCAACTACTTGCTCAAGCGCTGCCGTGACTACGGCGAGGTACACGGCGGTGCTAACAATAAAGAGGTTTCTGAAGAGACAACAAAGAAAGCCTTAGACTTACTAGAGGTAGACGAGCTAGGCCTCAACCACTCAGACAGAGAGCTGCTTGATATTATAATTAACAAGTTTAATGGAGGGCCTGTGGGCCTCTCTACGCTAGCTGCGGCTACAGGCGAGGATGCTAGCACAATAGAGAATGTGCATGAGCCTTTCCTCCTCCAGCTTGGCCTCATAGAGCGCACTCCAAGAGGTAGAGTGGCAACACCAGCAGCCATAGAACATTTGAATAAGTAAGTTTTTTATTGTAATCTATCTATAACTATAAATTACTAATTAAAATAACTAAATATTATGTCAGGACACAATAAATGGAGTAAGATAAAACACAAGAAGGGGGCGGCTGATGCAGCTAAGAGCAAGGTCTTTGGCAAGCTTGCGCAGCTCATTGCCCTAGAGTCAAAGAAGAGTGCTGGTAATGTAGACTCCCCTGGTCTGCGCTCTGTGATAGACCGCGCTAAAGCAGCCAGCATGCCTAAAGGTAATATAGAGCGCGCTGTAGCTAAGGGAGCTGGTGCCGACGGAGCGAACTTTGAGGAGGTGCTCTATGAGGCATATGGCCCTGGAGGAGTAGCCATCATAATAGAGGCTGTAACAGACAACAAAAACAGGACGACTCCAGAGATACGGCACATACTCAGCAAGCAAGGCCTAGAGCTTGCTGCTGCCGGCTCTGCCGCATGGGCATTTACTAAAGGTAGTGACGGCTATGAGCCAAACACTTCTACAGAGATATCTGAAAGTGACAGAGAGAAGCTAGAGAAGCTTTTAGAAATACTAGACGAGCAAGATGATGTACAGCAAGTATCTACTAATGCGGCATAATGAAAGTGCTCGGTATAGACCCAGGATATGAGCGGCTTGGTGTTGCTATTGTTGAGAAGGATATTGGGCATGGTGCTAAAGAGGTATTACTATACTCTGACTGTATAAAGACCAGTAGCAAGCTCCCCTTCCCTGCTCGCCTAGCAGTGCTTGGAGATGCTGTGCAACAATTGATAGCCAAGCATAAGCCTGATGCACTAGCTATAGAGAAGCTCTACTTTACCAATAACCAAAAAACAGCAATGAATGTGGCACAAGCCATTGGCGCTATCATCTATATAGCCAAGTCAGGAGGTGTTGAGGTGTATGAGTACACCCCATTGCAAATCAAGGTAGCATGTGCAGGCAACGGCCGAGCAGATAAACAACAGATAATGACAATGCTCCCACATTTAATAAAAATAGACAAAGAAATCAAGTATGATGATGAATATGACGCAATAGCAGTAGCCTTAACTCATGTAGCACACAAGCCGAGAAATCTCGGCGAGAAATCTCGGCCATAACTTGTATAACCTGTGGATATTTTGTAGATATAATGGTATAAAGTATTGAATATATGGCAAAAACAAGTGGAAAAAAGGTGAAGAAGTTGCCAAGTATTGGTAAAATTATCAAGTGGCTGGCCATTATTGGAGTTGTAGTTACTGTTATTGTCTTCTTATACACATTTTGGTGGATATCTCGCCTTGAGGTGCCCTCTGTAGACGGCTTTGACACACGCCAGGTTGAACAGTCTACTAAAATATACGATCGTACTGGTAAGGTGCTGCTTTTTAATATCCACGGTGACATACGACGCACAGTAATACCAATAAAAGACATCTCCAGACATCTGCGCAATGCCACTATAGCTATTGAGGATGCAGAGTTTTACCAACACTCTGGGATACGGCCGTCACGTACTCTCAAGGCTGTCTTTGACAACCTCACTACCGGCAACTTACTTGGCGGCCAAGGAGGGTCGACCTTAACACAACAAGTGGTAAAAAATATATACTTAACACGAGAGAAGACCATAACCAGAAAAGTAAAGGAGTGGGTGCTCGCAATAGCGATAGAGAAGAAGCTGACCAAAGATGAGATACTTAGTGTATATCTCAATGAGATGCCTTATGGGGGCACTATATATGGTGCACAGGAGGCATCTAAATACTTTTTTGGTAAGGACGCTAACGAGCTTACATTAGCAGAGGCTGCCTACTTGGCTGCTTTGCCTCAAAGGCCTAGCTACTATTCTCCCCATGGCTCTCACACGGCCGAATTAGATAAACGCAAGAATCTTGTATTAGCCAAAATGCTTGAGCACAACTTTATAACAGATGAGGAGTACCGTGCGGCACTTAATGAGTCTGTAGTATTTAATAAATTTAAAAACTACAATATACTTGCGCCTCACTTTGTGTTCTTTATAAGAGACTACCTAGAGGAGAAATATGGTAGAGATGCTGTATATAAAGGTGGCTTAAAGGTGACAACAACAATAAATATAGACCTGCAAGAGGCTGGGGAGCGTATTATTAAAAAGTTTGCCTTCATAAATGAGGAAAAGTTTAATGCTGAGAATGCGGCATTAGTCGCCATAGACCCAAAGACGGGGCAGATACTTGCCATGGTTGGCTCTAGAGACTACTTTGATGAGAATATTGATGGTAAGTTTAATGTGGCGACCGCCTATAGGCAGCCTGGCTCAACCTTTAAACCTATTGTATACAGCACAGCTTTTGAGGAGGGTTACACACCTAGTACTGTAGTATTTGATTTGCAGACACAATTTTCTACAAGTTGTGCGATAAATAACTTTACTATGACTGGCGGGTGTTACTCTCCAGTTAATTATGATGGTAAGTTTAATGGCCCCACCACCCTCCGAAATGCATTAGCTCAATCTATAAACATACCAGCCGTAAAGGTATTGCATCTAGTAGGTATACAAGACGCATTAACCAAAGCTAAAGCCATGGGTATTATGGGCCTAGACAAAGGAGCTGGGCATTATGGGCTCTCTCTTGTGCTTGGAGGTGGAGAGGTATCTCCTCTTGAGCTTACTGGTGCATATGGCACATTTGCTAATGATGGTGTATATAACACCTCTACAGGGATACTAAAAGTGGAGGACTCAACTGGGAACATTCTTGAAGAATATGAGCAAAATGAGGTGAGGGCCATCTCTGTTGAGGCCGCCCGAAACATCTCTGACGTACTCTCAGACAATGTAGCTCGCACACCTGCTTATGGTAGGAGGTCATTTTTATACTTTGACAATTGGGATATAGCCGCTAAGACAGGTACGACGAATGACTTTAGAGATGTGTGGGTTGTGGGCTACACTCCAACTCTAGCTGTAGGCACTTGGGCCGGTAATAATAATAACTCTCCTATAGTAAAGAAGGTGGCCGGCTTTGTGATAGCTCCGATGTGGAGAGCCTTTATGGATGAGGCACTACAATATGTAGATAATGAGAAATTTATAGAGCCAGAGCCTATACCAGAAGATACAAAGGCCATCCTCAGAGGAGACTGGCAGGGCGCCTTTGCTCAAGCTGGTGGGCCACACTCTATATTGCATTTTTTAAATAAAGACAAGCCTCGTGAGCTAGCCCCTAATGTGCCCGGTAGTGACTCTCAATACTCAAGTTGGGAATATCCAGTACAGTTGTGGGCAAGTGATGTAAACTTAGATTTAGGACAACAGACTAACACCTCACCAATAACACACCTTAACCAACAAGAGGCGCAAGCAGTGGGCCTATATATGAAGATAGTATACCCAGTACAAGGCTCCGCTGTAGTCGCTGGTAGGCCGCTGACGGTACAGATAGATGGGAGAATCTCATTTTCTAAAGTAGAATACTTTTTAAACGGAGTGTATATCGGCGCCTCAGTAAAAGCCCCATACTCTATAACAATAGTGCCTCAACAGCGCACAGGCATGAGTACCATCAAGGCCATAGGCCACGCACTACGTGACGGTAGCACCTCTGTAGACTCTATAAACTTTAATACTATATAATCCAACTGGTTTTATTGTATTTTTTTTATTTGATCTTTACCTAATATATTATTAACTCTAGAGAGTACCTCTAGTTTATGCTCGAATATTGCAGATTTTATAATTGAGCTTGGTGACAAGTATAATGTGTCATTACCACTTATTTTTACACTCCTATTTTCTATGTCCACTCCCACAACCTCTTTAACAGCTTGTAAAACAGCCGCACGTACCGAGCGCTCAGGAGCTTTAAGATGCTTAAATCTAGTTAAAAAATTACCAACTGCCCTCATATAACATTAATTATTCATTGGCATCACAAGGTATGTGAATGATTTATCTCCGACTCCGCGCATGATTAACGGCTTACCTTGTCCAAAGAAAGACAGTACGACACTATCTGCATTAATACTCTGTAGAGAGTCTGATACATATCTATAATTAAGTGCTATCTCTACACTATCACCCTCTAGTACGCCAGTTATAGAATCTGTAGTCTCTCCATAATCTCCGTTTAGAGTACTGATGACAATCCCATCGGTAGCAGCATCAGCCTTAATGGTAATCTTATCAAACTTATCTGAGAAGACACCAGCCTTTTTAAGGGTTTGGGATAGGTCATACTTAAGCACCGTCACCTCGGCAATCGGGTCTGATGGTATTATTTTTTGATAATCAGGGAATACCCCATCAATAGTACGTAATGTAATATACATATTATCTACATAAACAGAAAATTGGTCTTTGTCTACATATACATCTATGTTTACATCTTCATCTATCTGCTCTAGCACACCTAGGAGGTCCTGAGTATTTTTTTGTGGTATTAGTATAGACAGGTCATCTGTTGATGTTATCTTTTGGCTCACTCTCTTTTCAGCTAATCTAAATGAGTCTGTAGCAACAAACACTAATTGCTGACCCTCTTGCCATATATACACACTTGATAGCTCTGGCTTAATGACAGAGTGTGACACAGAGTATATTACTGACCTTATCCCATTAACTATATTTTTAATATTGAGTTGTATCTTGTCTCCTTCTTGCTCTTTTATAATATTTGGAAAGTCAGACTCACCAAGTGTTTTTATTATTGTATTACCAGTATCTAGCTTTACTGTTATTGTATTACCCTTTGCTTTTATAATATCTACATTTTTAGAAGTTGAATATTTAATTGCGTCGAGTAAAATTTTTGGACTTATTAAAAACCCTCCATCTTCCGTGTCTACTGTTGGTAGGGTTATCTCTATGCCAACCTCTAAGTTGGTCGCCTTTAGGGTTGTAATATTGTTAATAGTCTTTATTTGTACCCCTCTTAACGACTCTAGTGTTGCAGAGTTATTTACAACACGCATCACTATTGTTAATGATTTTACTAATTCTTTTTTATCGCATGTCAATCTCATAACTTGTTAATTATTTTATAAATTTCTTTTTGTTTACTTATTATACTTGTGTATATGTGGATAGTTGTAATTATATGTTTTATTTAATAAGTTTTTATCAAAGTTTGAATGTGTATAACTTATGTAGAAGATATAACTAATTGTGAATTAAAAACTAAAAACTAAAAACTAAAAACTTTTATATTACTTATCAACATTTTATATTATACTTATCAACATCAATCTCTCATAATTGTCCTTATCTGATCTAACTCTTGTTGTAGGATTATGTCGTCTTCTAAGAGTCTTTTAATTTTATCACAAGAGTGTATAACTGTAGTATGGTCCCTACCCCCGAGCTGCTCTCCTATTGTTGGATATGAGGTGCCAACATCCTCTCTTAGTATGTACATTATTATTTGTCTTGGTTTTACTACCTCTTTTTTACGCGTCTTCTCATAGATGATAGCTGGGTTTAGAGAGTAATAATCCGCTACAACATCCACAACATCCTTTGGGGTGATGTTTTTTGTTGGGCGCATATTGTTTTGTATAATAGACCGTATCTCTGGGAGTCTTAAGTCCCTACCTTTTGATTGAGTATTAAGGATTATATTATTAACAATCCCCTCTATGTCTCGTATATTACCACGCAGCTCTTTAGCTATAATCTCTACAGTTTCATCATCTAGTATAAAGTTATGTGCGGCTATCTTCTCTTTAAGTATGGCTATGCGTGAGTCTGTGTCTGGTGCTGGTATCTCTATAACCATACCAGAGCTAAAGCGCCCCCTAAGCCTGTCCTCTAGCCCCTTCATAGAGTTTGGGTGCTTATCTGAAGAGAATATGATTTGTTTGTTATTATCATATAAAGCATTAAATAAGTGAAAAAGCTCCTCCTGCGTCTTCTCTTTATCTGCTATAAATTGTATATCATCTACTATAAGGACGTCATATTGCCTATACTTGTCTTTAAATTGCTTAGCCCTACCAGTTTTCATAGAGTTGGTATAATCAACAGTAAATTTTTCAGAGCTTACATAAAAAACCTTTTTACTTGAATATTCTTGTTTAAATTTGTTGCCTAAAGCTTGTATAAGGTGAGTCTTACCATGCCCTGTAGAGCCATAAACAAATAATGGATTATAAGTTAAGGCTGGGCTTGCTAATACTGCCTGAGATGCAGCATGTGCAAGCTGATTAAATGGGCCAACTACAAAAGTATCAAAAGTGTATCGTGGGTTAAGATTATCATTTTTATCTACATATAAATTATCTATAGGTAATGTATTTGTGATATACATATTAGGTTGTGGGCTGGTAGGCTTTACCCCTTTTTTCTTTTTGCCTACCATTTTACTAACAATAAACTCCACATTACGCAGATTCGGGTCGATATCTCTTATGGTTTTTAATATAAGTTTATAGTACTTATCTTGCAGCCAGTCACGCATTATGCGTGTTGCAACTCCAATGTATACAACACCATCTTCTTGTTTAAGTAAGATACTATCTTTAAACCAAGTTTTAAAACTGGCCTCAGTTGTCTCTTGTTTAATCTTAATAAGGGCACTCTCCCAGAGGTTATTGTCGGAATTGGTGTTTGTCATACGCACAGTAGTTAGGTTAGTCTGATAAGTTTTATTGCGAAAAATAATCTCCCCAGGTTATTTCCTCCACAGGAATTGTATTATACTAAAATAAAACACTGACCACAAATATCAAAAAGATAACAAAAGTAGACAACCCTGTGGACAATATGTGTATAAGTATATTATATATTTAAGTTAAAGATTTGATTTTATCTGATAAATGTGTAGAATATTGCGTAATGTCAACCAAAAGAACATATCAACCATCTAAACGTAAGCGAGCTAAGAAGCACGGCTTCCTCTCACGCTTAAAGTCTGCCGCTGGTAAGAACTTAATACTGCGCCGCCGCCGTAAGGGGCGCAAGCAGCTAGCTGTACCAACACACCGTAAGAATGGATAATACTCGGGCGATGCTTAGTGCAAGTACTAAACACCTAACCCTCAAGCCCAATAGCGGGCTTGAGAGATTTGTAATAGTCACTGGCAAAAGGGTGGCCAAGCTTGCCGTACATAGGAACAAGCTTAAAAGAAGATTAAGAGAGCTTTTAAGAGAGCAGGCACCTAAGCATGGGCACAACTTTGGAGGAGTTGTACATACAAAGAAGGGTGTGAGTGAATTAACTTTTGATGAATTAAAAAAGGAGGTCTCAAAGTTGTTTATATAGCATAAGTGAACAATAAATTGATTAAACTTACATAGTGATGTATTATTGCACCTAATGTTTAATACACTTTGGCACGCAGTGATATACGACCCACTCTACAATGTACTTGTCTTTTTACTAAACATTGTACCCGGGGCAGATGTTGGAGTTGCTGTGATTATAATAACCATACTTGTAAAATTACTCCTCTCTCCTCTTGCACATAAGGTGTCTCGCACACAAGTAATCATAAAGCGTATACAACCAGAGCTAGATAAACTAAAAGAGAAGTTTAAAAATAACAAACAAGAGCAAACAATTAAAACTCTTGCTTTATATAAAGAAAATAAGGTCAATCCATTTTTTGGATTTTTAGTAATAATAATACAGCTCCCTATTATACTTGGATTATATTGGATTTTTTATAAGGGTGGGTTGCCTAATATTAATATAGATTTATTATATTCATTTATTAAATCCCCCAACATCTCAAGTGAGAGCATGATATTTATAGGCTTAGTAGATATGGCTGGTAAAAGTGTGGTACTTGCCGCACTGGCTGGTATAACTCAATTTATAAATATGTCTATTATTATGCCAACAGCACCAGAGAAAAAAAGTGGAGCCAAGCCAAGTATAAAAGATGACATTGCGCGTAGTATGCATATGCAGATGAAGTATATGTTACCAATCATCATCACAATTGCAGCATACACAATATCAGCAGCGGTTGCACTATATTGGGTGACGAGCAACCTATTTGCTATAGGGCAAGAGCTGTTGGTGCGTAGACAACTTAAAAATAGTGAGGAGAATAAAATATAAAACATGACAGACATGACAACAAAGATAGAGCAAATAGTAGATAATCTTTTACAAAAGATTGGTATAACTCATAATGGTATAGAGAAAAAAGAGGTGGCCGGCCAAACATTATATTGCATCAATCTTGATGATGGTGAGAGTGGGATGCTTATTGGGCAGCGAGGAGATGGCCTTAGAGCCGTTAACTTGTTGGTAAGTCGTATATTAGAGAAAGATATGGATGAGAGAGTGCGGATTACTATAGATATTAATGATTACAAAAAAGGCAAGATAGACGAGATTATAAACACAGTAGAAGAGCAGGCACAAAGGGTAAAAGAGCTCAAGTATGATGTAGAACTGCAGCCCAGCAATGGTTATGAGCGTATGCTTGTGCATGCCCACTTGGCAGATGACTCAGAGTTAGAGACAGGCTCTGTGGGCGAGGGCCTGGAGCGCCGAGTGGTAATCAAGTGGGTTGGTTAGTGCTATGACTACTCAATACACTTAAAGTTAGAGCCCGATGATCCTGCAACTTTTAACTTGGCCAGATTACAGGCATCCATACTGTTGTATCTAAGGGGGGCAGACCCCCTACCATATGCTTCTTTTCTACCACCAGGACTTAAGTAGTATCGCCCATCTTTTACAGGTTCAGTTTTAGAAACCTTCTTAAGAGGGCAGGATTTTCCCGGACAATTATCCCCCTTAACATAACAACCTCCTCCCCATGATTTGGAGCAGTAGCGGAGTTCGTCACCTTTTAATCTTTTTTCTAGCTCTTTTATCTTATCTACTTTTTTGTCATTCCATTTTTTACATTCGTCTTTAACTTTTTGAATATTAGCCACTCTCCTACCATCATTTTTTAAACCACTACACAAAATATCCATTTGTTTAGGATTATCTTTATAAAGTGCATCATATTCAAGGAGACCTCTATTTTCTTGTGCTTTAAGCTTAAAATCGCTACCCTTAAACTCTAAGTTGGTGATTTGTGGGTTGATGGCACTGAGCACTAGGTAGGTAGAGAGTAGCATTAGGAGACCTAAGATTGCATTTTTCATCTTCTCTTTGCCTTTGGTTATGGCGCTGGCTTGGTCTGTGGCTATTATCATCTGTAAGCCACCCCAAATAAACATAAACACAGCAAGCATTGCACCAAGAGTTATAGATAACATAAATAACTTATTGATAATAGCTATAGCTGTTGCATCTCCTGTTGCCCAATCAGTTAAAAAAGGGATATCCGTCATAGGTGTATATTTTATAGATGCTGCTAATAGATCATTCATGCTTGTTATAATTATCCTTTTTTATCATCCAGAGAGTTTGGTCTGTCTTATTCTTAAATATTAAGATACCCCCACCTTCTGTAAGGTCTATTATATCAAGTCCTGTGGCATGCGCTAGCCTAAAGGCATCACCTGTTGCAGAGTTTATCCGCCACAAACTGTCGTTAAAGTGTACCTCTCCCCTATACCAATTGTCTGGGAGCTTGGCTGGCAGGCTGCTGGGTATGGCACAATAAAAGGTGGTAGAGTCAGTACCCCAGAGACACTTACTGGCTAGAGTATTGATAGAGAGTTCTATTGGCGTACTGTTAGTAGAGGTATCTTGGAGGTAGAGCCTCACTCCATGTTTATCAGATATAGAGTACAGCACCTGTTTTGCATCTGGGGATACATTAGTGATGAGGGCTGGCATATCTTGCAGCATTTGCATGACTCTGCCATCACTCTTGCTTATTAAATATGAGTAGCCGGGTATATCATATGATGCTTTTTGTGTAACTATTACAAAGTTTGCAACTGGCTGTATCAGCCACCCTGAGAGTGGAGAGGACCATAATTGTTTGGCCGTATAATTTTTTGCATCTAATTTAGACTCTGGGATAACCATAAGAGCCACCCCTGTATCATCAGAGGCTGTATAGTATATACTGCTATTATATTGAGCTATTTGCATTAGATTACTTGGTAAGTTGCTTAATTTATGATTTGCATCATCTTGGTCGGTGTTTATTAATGTAGGCACTCCCCCGTCGGTGCTCTCTACAAGCACAGAGCCATCTGATAAGAAGTAGGATGTCACAGAGCGAGGTAATGTGATACCAGATAGGCGGTACTTCTCTCCACTTGAGTTGCTCTCTAATATATTACCTGTTTTGCGCTCAGTAAATTGTATAAGAGTACTCAGGTCACCATCTGCTTGTATAGATTTAATATAGGCATTAGCAACTGGGTCAGTATGTAACGGAGTCAATACCCATGTCTCAGGGGGCACATCTTTTTGTATAGAATCATCTACTACTACCACACTCTTGTTGGTAGTAGTGTCAGTGGCAGCAGTGACGGCTGTATTTGTAGGTGCACTAGGAGTAGAGTTGATACTAAAGTTGTTATTTGCTCCATATATGTCTAATTCAGACACTTCTCCAATTTGGGCCTCTTGCTTTGCTATATAAAGATACCAAAAAGCCAAGCCGGTGACTAATACCAAGACAATCAATGAGGCTATAATATATAATTTACGAGTCTCCATGGTTAGTTATTATTAGATCCAAACGGTGATTGGTAATCAGATTCAGTAGAGTAAATATCATCAAGCATACTCTCGCTTGGTGGGGAGTAATATTTACTAGCTGATTGTGAGAATGCCCCAGGATGACTTGCTGTAACAGATATCTCAGTGCTGGGCAACATTTTTAATATAGAGATATTATTTGGGTTTTTATTTTGTATTGACTTTGAGCCTATTATCGACCATTTATAAATAAGAGATAATGGGGATGTTATACTAAAGTTGTAAGGTACGGCCACTATAGAGCTCTCGATGTCTTGGCTTTTTTCGTAATTTTTGGTGATGGCATTATAAAAGAGAGTGCCGAGCAAAGGAGACTCTGGGTATAAGACTAATTGAGGCTTTGTTGATGTTATCTTTACACTATTTTGGCCTAGCATACTCTCATTTAGACTTAAAACTTGTACAGATATTGTATAATCAGCATAGAGCCTTGGGGAGTCTATGTAGATAGACGACTCGCCTCTACCAGAGGCATTAGCAAGCAAGCGCCCATTTTTGTACCAGCTAAATATTAGATCATCAGAGGAGATGTTAACACCTAGATGAGCGATAGCTGCAATACGTACATATGACCCATCAACCGGCAGCGCCCTACCGAGATATCTCGGAGGAGAGAAGGTATCCGCCTCCCATAATATGTCTATGCTCACAGGAGCAACAACAGACTCAGCCTTTGCTAGGGTACCTATAGTAGCTTTTAGGGTTGCTTGCTTGCCTAAATTAGGGGCACTTAATGAGATGGCTGTGAGCCCCACCCCTTTTTGTAATAAAGCATCATCAAGAGTCCATACTATCTCTATATTTTGTAGATTATAGGCATATGTACTTAGTGAAGCTTGCACTATCTCACCTGGTTGTGGGTACTGAGGTTGTAGAGTAAGAGAAACATCAGAGTAACTACTAGCTGAAACTAGTTGCAACTGGAAAAATATTATAAATATGAGCAACAATATATATCGCATAAAATAATTATACCATCTTTTACTCGGATGCTTTACGAGCATAAGTGCGAGCGCCTCTGCGCCCTTTGCCATATCTGTGAGATACAACCTTAAGCATTTTACCAGCTCTTTTTTTTGCGAATGTCGTGTTCTTAGATATCTCTCGCATGGTGCCATGCCTACGAGAGATATTGGCCAAGCCAACTTTTTCGCCTAGTGCTCTGTCGGCAGCTCTTGAGATATAGATTTGGGCTATGACTGACACAGTAATCATCGGCAGCCACCCCGGGTCTACCTCACTAGCCCAACCAAGCCACACAAAGATGCGTAGAGCCATACCCGTAGCCCCCTTTTGGCTCATATAGAAGGCCCCATTCTCTACAAAAATCACTGCCACAACCAAAAAGGCCACAGCAGTAATGAGTGTGTCTGTATAACCTGGAGTTAGGAGCTGTATAATGTCAAAAATCACTGCAAGTGTAATAAGCTTCCACTTGGCCCCGTCACTTATTCTATATTTTGTAGCCATAATGGCATGATAGCATATTATAACTCTATAGAGGATGAGTCCCCCTTCTCATTTTTTGAGCTATGAGACTCAGCGAGCTCTTTCTTAGCTTTTTTGATTGCCAATATTTGAGATGGGTCACTTGTGATTATCTGGTCTTCAGTATAACTGGCTATAACTTTAATGGCCACATGTTTGAGCCCAGCAAAGAAGATTCCCTCCCCCACATCTGACTCTAGTAGCAGATACTTCTCCTCATCAGATAACTTAAAGGTATCTTGTATAAGGTCTATAGATGTTGGAGATTGACGCAGTAATATTTGGATAGATGAGTTGGTGAGCATGGCCTTGCCATACTTTGAGCTTAAGAAGTCGGCGACATCTTGGGTGATAGTGGCGAGCCCGAGGAAATACTTACGACCACGCTTGGCTATACCAAAGAGGAAGCTTGCTGTGTCATCACTCTTCATCATCCACCATGCCTCATCTATCACTAGGAGCCTCTTCTTTAACTCTTTGCGTACCAAGTTCCATATATGGTGTGTGATGATATACATTGCCACAGGCTTTAGCTCATCCTCCATGTCTCGCACAGAGAATACTATAAGCTTCTTGTTCATATCTACGTTTGTAGGCCTGTTGAGGAAGCCGCTCCATGACCCGCTTGTATACTTGGTGAGTCTTTGCACTATGCTCTCGCTACCCTCCATGCCAGAGAGCACCATCTCAAAGTCTGAGAGTAGTGGCGGCTCTATATTAGTGAAGTCACTATCGTAAGTTATGTCTTTAAGTGCATATGTCTCTGTGATTGCCTTATCTATGATAGAGTCCTCCTCTGGAGATAAGCCTCCAAGCATAATACGGAAGAGTCCAACAAGTGTAATAATGTTACTGCGGAGCACATCTGATGGGTTCTCATCTTCTCTTGGGATAGGCAAATCAAAGGGGTTAATATGGTGCTCGCTAGATAGTGTGATATTAAAGTAGCGGCCACCCGTCGTCTCTGTGAGGTACTCGTACTCTCTCTCCGGGTCTATAATGATTACATCTGTGTCAAACATTAAGCTACGCAAAATCTCGAGCTTCATCATGTAGCTCTTGCCAGCACCTGACTTGGCAAAGACAACGGAGTTATAGTTCTCTAAACTGAATCTATCAAAGAGCACAAGGCTAGAGTTGTGCCGGTTGATACCATAAAGGATGCCTCTGTCTGATGTGAGGTCAAAAGATACAAACGGGAAGATGCTAGAGAGCGGGTCAGAGTTGAGTTTGCTACGTATGCCTAGCTCGTCACTGGCGAGTGGCAAGACGCTCTTGAGGCCTTGCTCTTGTTGAAAGAGAGCTGGCTTGA
Organism: uncultured Candidatus Saccharibacteria bacterium; assembly: GCA_964637785.1. Taxonomy (GTDB): domain Bacteria; phylum Patescibacteriota; class Minisyncoccia; order Phycocordibacterales; family UBA2100; genus S139-169. Next base: position 2,607 of record CAZWWY010000004.1, on the reverse strand, counting down.
TATATACGAGGCGCGCCTCTAAAATAGAGCGTATCTCTGTCTCTATCTTGTCTATCTCCTCTCGAGTATCGCCATAGATAGTGATGTACAACCCTGCCTCAAAGAGCTTCTCTTGAGCTTGTTGCAGCCTATCACGCAAGTACTCTAGGTCTGCATAGGCAGTGTCTAGCTTTGGGTCACGCACGAGCCCCTTCTCCTCACGTATGGATATCTGGCTCTCTATCTCGGCAACGCGCTTTTGGAATTTGCGTAACACCTCAGTTGTCTCTAGTGGGTGCACATGTATTGCGATATCAAACATCTTATCTAAGTTGATAATAGGAGAGAACCACCCTGTAGTGAGGAAGCGCGGATAAGAGATAACAAAGAATGTGCGGGCTATCTTCTCTCCTAATGAGAGGCTCTTTGGTGATATTTGCAAAGCAGAAGGAGCTATAACATCTTGCAGCTCTAACACTCCTTGCTCATAAATCTCTGCTGGTAGCACTGGCACTAGATTTTTGATATCTTGCTGTTTTTTATTCTTTTTTATAAAGTCTAATAATCCCATATATTATTAATGTTTAATATCATGTTGCATTGGTTGGTCTAGCTCTCCAGGGTTAAAGATTTTATATAAGAGCTCTATCACCTCCTCTGTGCCTAACTGTACGGTGCGCACTCCAGAGCGCACGAGCCCTTGTTGTACTATAGAGACTCTTTGCTCTAATTGAGAGGCACTCTCTTCAAAAGGAGTTGCCTCTTTAAGGCCGGGCTTCTTGGTGTTCCATGGCATGTTACTTAGAGGACCCTTAGACATAGAGACTTTTGCTGGAGTATAAGGTATAACAACAAAAAAGTGCTTAGTCATTATATTTGCTGCTTCAGTAAAGCTTTTTATAAACTCTATATACTCACGTATCTGTATACGCATAAGCTCATCGAGAGTCTCTTTAAGACGCTCCTCTAAAGTGGCAATATATGGGCGTATATCTAGCTTACGAGATTGTATAGATATCTGCACAGAGAAGTCAAGAGAGTTTAAGAAGTTTTGGAATTGCATTATAAAAGCATTTTGCTCATCCTCACTCTTTAAGGCAAAGTTGAGTGAGCTTGCCATAAGTATCGCACGCAAGCCGCCGCTTTTAAGGGTTACAATACCATCACGTACCTCTTTTATAGGTACGAAGTCTTGCGATGGTTTTGATTTTTGTATATTTGTTGGCATTTTATTATAAACTACTTAGCACATTCTGCTCTGTTATGGTGCGAGCACTCTGGGCTCTCTCTACATTCTCATTGATGTCTAAGCTCCAAGACAGATCTTTAATTTGGCTATTGCCCATATTTGGTATGTCTACAGGGGTGCCTGAGCTGGGGTCTCGCATTTTATATGAGGCACTCTTTTTTGGTTTCTTGTGACTCCATAAGTATAACTTACGATGGAGTGAATAGTAGAAGGCTGCCTCAATTATGTTAATAAATGGTTGACGATTAATTTTGTAGAAGGCTAGAGCAAGTGACAATGCTATAACTGGAGCAATAAGAAGCAGGTTGAGCCCAGTAGGCATGGTCTGCAATATTGCATAAGAGAGCCCCGCCCCACCAACAATATAGATAAACTGCTTAAAAGAGAGTGGGCCTATCACCTTATCTTCTATGTCTTGAAATTGAGGTACTGGATATTGCATGTGGTTATTATACCATTACTCTACAGGTTCTTGATATGGGTCTGTACTTTGCTTTTGCGCCTTTGCTTTAGGTGTGTATGAAGTAGGATTTGTTGATGCACCAATAAACTTACTGATGTCTATAGGTTTACGAGACTTCTCCACTATATTTTGTGGCTCACCAACATTATTACGTAACTCGGTTTGGATAGGACTAAAGACTATCTGCCCCACATCGTCCGCTATTTTTTGTGCTTGCTCTATACCTATACCTACTTCTGTGGCGATGTTTTCAGCTAATTTTTCTGGCTCGCTAATACCAAGGAGTGTCATCATTATCTCATTCTCTAGCACATCCCACTTGTCTATATGCAGCTCATACTTACTAGCTAGTTTGCGCAGCTTATCTTGCACATCACTGTCAGTGATGGTCTCTTGCAGTATTTTAGGGAGCCTTAGGAAGGCATCTTTAAGTATTTGCTCTTGTTCGTCCATAAGTTTTATCGCTATTTATCCTCCGTTAATCCTTCTATAGTGGCATGGTATTCTCCTATCGTCTCATTTATTATCTTATCTGCCAAGGCCTGTGCATTAGGTACGTGCTTAGTGAGTATTGATTGCACAGCGTCTACTTGCCCAGCCTCTAATAGAGTGTCTACGCGCGTCATCTCACTTTGAGGTAGCTCTGCGACCATTGCTATAGTGATACGGTCTAGTATCACGGTGCTCATCTGAGTGATTATGTCGTCTTGCTCTGTAGGTGTGAGGTGCTCTACACCCAGCTCTTGTACCAGAGTCTCTTTGATTTGCTCTATTGTTGGTGTTGTGTTCATGATGTTATTTTAGCATATTAATCGTTACATAAACGCTTTGGTACATAACAGTTGGGTATCTGCGGCGCAGTAAGCTTTGGCCCAGTGCCATCAGAGCTAATGAAGTGTTGCCACCAACCACGTAG
>CAZWWY010000003.1:0-17954 GCA_964637785.1 uncultured Candidatus Saccharibacteria bacterium | reverse complement strand
ATGTTATATACTACTGATTCTTTTTTAACTACTGCATGTGTCTTAGTCCATATATCTTTTGTGACTCCGTATTTTGCGAGACTATTTACTATCCAATTATGTGCGCCAGCATTGCTAAGCAACGTCTCGTCAAAATCTAACAATATTATTGTATCTGTAGAGATGTGCATGCTACTCACTGGTTAAGTTTATAATTGCAAGTTCTAATGGGAGATGCTGGATACTTGATGATTTTGCTTGTGCTTGAGCCTCTAGTAACGCAAGGATTGCCGCAGACTTGAGCTTGCTCTCTTTATTATCTGCCAAGACCTTGAGCTCTACAAGGTCATCTTTGCCGAACTCTTGTGCTAATATTTTAGTAGCATTTGCACCGCCGTGGCGGAGGAGGAGAATTGCTCGAGCGCGCTCGAGCAGCAGCTCGAGGCTAAGTGTGATGCTTGCACCGCCTTGTGCGAGGGCGCTCACCGCGGTGAGCGCCCTCTCAGTATCACTACTACTTATACCGCTGAGGATGTCGTTGAGGGTTGTGCCCTGTGGCGCGCCCGTGATGCTCTCTACTTCGTCTATTAAGATTGTCTTGCCTTTGGCAGAACTTAAGACCTTCTGTAGACTGCTCAAGCCATCACGGAAGGAGCCGCTGGCAAGCGTGGCAATCAAATCATCTGCACCATCACCCAACTTGTAGCCCTCTTGCTCTGCCACGCTCTTGATAACCTCTGCTAGCTCGGCTCTGCTAGGGCTCTTGAAGGTGTACTCTTGAGAGCGAGAGCGTATAGTGTCTAGGAGCTTCTCAGGCTCGGTGGTAGCAAGGATGAAGATGCAGTATGCTGGCGGCTCTTCAAGAGTCTTGAGAAAGGCATTAAAGGCGGCCTTACTAAGCATATGTGCCTCGTCTAGTATATATACTTTATAATCTCCCTCAAATGGGAGTGTGGCTACCGACTCGCGCAGGTCGCGGATGTCATCTACAGAGTTGTTGCTTGCTGCATCTAGTTCATATATATCTTTTGCACTCACGCCAAGCTCCTTGGCAAATATACGTGCAAGGGTCGTCTTGCCCACACCGCGCGTACCTGCAAATATATATGCATGTGCCGGAGCCTTGCACTTCGCCGCCTTACTAAGTGCCTCTACTATAGCACTCTGCCCAGCCACCTCAGAGAACTTACTAGGGCGATACTTGCGGTATAGAGCAACATTCTCTGGTTTACTTTTATCTTGATTTTTTGTTGACATAATTTTTGTTTTTGTTATAATGTTTGTATATTTCGAGGGAAAAGCATACCGAAGAGTTTATCTCTAGGGGTGCTTTTTCATTTGGGCTTCAAGTATTTTAGTTTTAATATCTCTTAATTTGTTCATAAAGCCAGTAACATAAGTCATTCTTGCACCAGCAGCCTTACGTAAGAGCCTTGAACAATTGGTCCTATCTGGACTTATTACAGTAACAAGCTTACCAACATTCTTCAAATAATTTACCAGACAAGCAAAGTCCCCATCACTACTTATAATAATTGCTTTGTTATACTCGTCATGTAATATTCTAGCGGCGCCAAGCACTAACTCTGCGTCAACATTACCCTTTGTCTCTCCTTTATGATTCTTTGATACTTCTTTAAAAGATATCTCAAATCCACACTCTTCATAATAATCATATACACACTGAAACTTCTCTCTATATCCCATAAACACAATTGCTTTTGTAATACCAAATTGCTGTCTCAAATACTCTCTGAAAATTTTAAAATCTAGATTTATTTTTTTCCTCTTTAATCCTTTAAAAAAGTTTTGACCATCAATAAATGCATAATTATTGTTATTCCTCACCTTATTTTTTGTCATTACTGGTAATTATATCACACTCTTTAAAATCTCTCTTGCTTCACCTGGTGTATTAGTCTGCATAAGCTGTGCTCTAAGCTCTTTTGCTCCACTCCAACCACCTATGTACGTCTTAAAATGCTTCTTCATCACGTGGTAGCCTTTGTGCTCCGGTTTGAGTAATAGCTTATCAAAAAGCTTTAGGTGCTCTATTAGCATACTTATCTTATGTTCTTTTTGTGAACAACTAAGTCGGGCTTGGGTGTTGCTGGGAGTCTCGAGCGGAGTTGAGAGGAAAAGGTCGGGAGTACCAAAGGCTGCGCGACCCACCATGATGCCATCACAGCCATACTTTTGTGCTAATATTTTGCCCTGCTCTACGCTCTGCACGTCTCCATTGCCTATTATTATAGTACTCGGTGAGAGCTCATCTCTGAGCTTTATAATCTCACTCATCAAGCTCCAGTTGGCTGGCACCTTGCTAAACTGGCTACGAGTACGCAAGTGTACGGTGAGAGCATCTGGCTTGGTGCTCAAAATAGTAGTTATCCAATCATGCATATCATCTACGCTACTGTACCCGACTCTCGTCTTTACGGACAATGGGATATTTGGCGCTCCTTTGCGCACAGCATGTATCAACTCTACGGCAAGCCTAGGGTACTTGATAAGGGCAGCACCAGAGACTTGCTTGATAACCGCATTTACCGGGCAGCCCATGTTGATATCTACTCCATCAAAGCCTAGCTCCTCTACAAGCTTTGCGGCATCCTCCATCCTTTTTGGATTGCTATTATAAATCTGGGCAACTATCGGTCTCTGACCTTCTGTATAACTAAGTTTTGCTCTGAGCTTCTCTTGTGCTCGCTCATCACCAAAGGCCAAGCCATCTGATGGTGTAAACTCAGTAAAAAGCACCAACTTAGAAGCTGAGCTTCTAAGTTTAGAATACTTAACAAACATCTCTCTAAAAACAATGTCAGTAACATCCTCCATCGGTGCTAGACAGAAGAAAGGCTTTTCAAGTTTGTGCCAAAAAGTGCTCATGCTTGAGTTACTATTACTTATGGCTACGTGTAGCAAAGGCCGTACTGATGAGGGCAACGCCTACTAGAGCGAAGACTATGATGCGGCCTGTGAGTGCTAGCTGCCATACGTCTACCAATAGTAACCTTACTACAACACCAGCGAGCACAACTTGCCCAAAGCGGTGCAATGTGAACTCGTACTTGCCCTTGAGCAAGTGTGGTGCTGCGAAGTATGCCGTGAGGCCTATGGCTGTATATATGACTAACGATATGGCAGTGGCTGCTGTGTATAAGTATAGAGCATGTGGAATCATCCATATAAGTAAAAAGACGTACATACCAGAGATGCCAATAAGGACACTTGGCATGGTGACCTTGTCTAACTGACTATCCTCTGGTAATGGTAACACCACCATCACCGTAATGGCTGTGGCTAACATAGCAGCGACTAATGTGTACACTGCTATCGCCCCATCGAACGAAGCACTGTATGCCCATGAAGATGACATTAAATACTCTAAAGAGGCTAGTATAGGGATTGCGAATAACAGCGATACTCCTGTAGCTACACCGCGCTTGCGCGTCAATAATGCTGATACTACAGTGACGATGGCTATCTCTGCAGTATATGCCATCATGAGGACTGTACCGTCAAACTCTATTGCCGTAGCGAAGGCTACAAGTGCTGCTGCAACACCTCCATACAGTATTAGAGGTGCTATAGCTCTTGTACCTACATAGACTGAGTAAGAACCAATGGCAAATACGAGCGCCCATACTAATACTATGAATGTCTGCAGCTCACTTGGCGCAGCTACCACAGTCCATATAAAAATGAAGATACCCGTGCCGAATGCGGTGAGCATGTCTGTGAATCTTGTCTCAGTTGCCTGTACCTTGATGATACCAGTGAGATTAGTGACGAAGAATACCGCAGCGAATGCAAATGCGAAGAGCATCTCACTCATACCGACGCGGCTAACCTCAACCAGATCAAGCCAGTATGGAAGACTAAATAAGCTAACTATTATAAAATTCTCTAATACTAACTCTCGCCAATCAGTGAAGTATGCGACCCAAAGTGAGCCGAGAGCTACAATGAACAGGTATGAGAATATACTGAAAAATGATACATCTAGCGATGTGACGAGCACCGGTGTAAGACCGGCAAGTGCTACAGATATAAATGCGAGTGCGCGGTTATTAAACTTGAGTGCTGCAGCCATGGCAAGAGCCATAGGCACAAATGTTAGGATAAGAGCTGAGATAGGATTGAAGAAATCGTATACTTCTCTTGCAGCAAACATCACCAACAGAATAGAAGCTGAACCGAGTGCTAAGAGTACTCCTCCTTGTGCCTTGTAGCTTAGAGACCTGAAATAGCCACCAACCATGATGCCCGCACCGATTATGAAGCCTAACGCTATGCGTGCCGTAGCACTTATCCAATCGTTAGCAAATGCGTATTGTGCAAACCAACCTATGGCTAATAAAAGTAAGAGTGCTCCGAGCTTCATCAGCCAATCTTCACTAAGCCATTTTATAAATCTCTCTAGCATGTCTGGCTCTCTATTTTGTGCCTGCCGCCTTGCTTGTGCCTGTGTCGTCTGCGGAGCAACCATACTACTACCACGGACATATATCGTACTGTCGCTAACATTAGAGACCCCTGTATCTTTTTGGATTTCCTGCTTATTATTTATACTAGCTACACGTACATGCACATTAGTATTTGTATTTGCCACAATCTTACTACCACAATTGGCGCAGAACTTCATATCACTTGACATCTCCTTACCACAATTAGTACAGAACATATATATTAGTTATTTTAATTATTAATCTTAATGATAATACTACCAGTTTTGGCTAAATTGTGCTAGTATTTTGGGCAATGGGGATTGATACAACACTTGTGTATATGTTGCTATATATGGCCCTATATTTTGAGGTGTTTTTGCTCATCTCTTTTATAGCGCATAAGAAAAATGGAGCTGACCAAAAAGGAAAGATCGCTGTACTAAATGATAATGATATGCCTAGTACTACAGTAATAGTACCTTGCTATAATGAAGAGAAGACACTTGCCGGCACACTGCACTCACTGCTGGCACTAGACTACCCTGCTGGTAAGCTTGCTATTGCCGTGGTGAATGATGGTTCTACAGATAATACCTCTACAATCGCGCGCGACTTTGCCAATAAGTATACAAACATAACCACACTAGACAAAGATAATGGCGGCAAGGCCAGCGCTATGAATGTGGCACTAGCACATTGTAAGACAGAGCTGATAGGCTGCCTTGATGCAGACTCTTTTGTAGACTCTGGAGCCCTGAGGCATATCGCAAGGCACTTTGTAGAAGATGATAATGTGAGTGCTGTGACACCGGCCATAATGATACACGAGCCAAAGAATATATTGCAATATATGCAGCGCGCTGAGTATATGGTCGGTGTATTTATGCGTCGTGTATTTAGTATGATTGACTCTATCGTGGTAACTCCTGGGCCCTTCTCTATCTTCCGCACCTCTGACATACTTGAGATAAGCACGGATGGTACTAATGCATGGAAGCATGCCCACGGTACAGAGGACTTTGAGATGGGGTTACGCCTACAGAGCAGGCATAAGTGCATTGCTAATGAGCCGCTTGCGCGCGTACTCACCATCTCTCCAGACTCACTATATAGCTTGTATAGGCAACGCATACGCTGGGTATACGGCTTTTTAATGAATGCTTGGGATTATAAATATATGGTGGGTAATGTGCGATATGGCAACGTGGGGATATTCGTCCTCCCTACCGCGATTGTAAGCGTCTTTGGTGCAGTGCTGATGTTTGGCATCTTTATACTCAATATAATCACCAGTGCCTTTGAGCTGCTTATCAAGGTGTACACTGTTGGTGTGAGCTTTAGTTGGCCGAGGCTTGAGTTGTTCTACATCAATACTAATGCGATGCTTATCTTAATGTTTGTGCTTGTGGCTATGATACTTGTGATATTGCATAACTCAGCAAAGATGTCTGAGACACCTGTATATAAAAAAGATACTGCTATGTATATAATGCTCTATGGCCTAGTGGCGCCATTGTGGCTCACTGGGGCAGTAGCAAGAGCACTCGTGGGTGCCGAGAGCAAGTGGAAGGTGATACGATAATACTAAAAAACTGCCTTTGTTGGCAGTGCTTTAGTGCGGAGGGCAGGAGAATTGAACTCCATTCGGTTAATACCGAATCATCAAAGTATCAAGTTGAGGTTACAACCATGCAACAATACCCTCCCATATACTCTCCGCTCCAAAAGTATATATTATGAATACAGGAACACCAAATGAAAAAACCTTCCAAATTAAATTGAAAAGCTTTTTCTGAGTTCAAACCCCGTGAAGGGTCTCAACTTGATACCTTGTGCCGATATTATAACAACACATAAACATTTGTCAATGGCTTGTACTTGTAGTAGACTCTGGGCATGAACTACAGACGATATATATTAGCCTTTCTGATTACTAGCACCATATTTGCTACGGCACTGATAGTGAGTAATAAGCTTAGTGAGCAAAAACTAGAGCAGGTGCGCGCCATAGAAGACAAGATGAGTATAGATATACTCTCACTTGAGACACAATTTGACCTACTAAGTGAGCTCTCTTGCGAGCAGATTGGTGAGAGTACTGTGCTGAGCAGTGAACTAAGTAGCCTAGCGCGCAAGCTCTCATACATGGAGGAGCAGCGCGGTAGTGATGACTCTGAGGTGGTGCGACTAAAGAGGCGTTACTCACTATTACAAATTAAAGACTTACTACTAATGCGTAAAGTGGCTGCCAAATGTGATATTGCCCCGACTGTAGTGCTCTACTTTTACTCTAATGAGGGTGATTGCCCAGATTGTAAGCGCCAAGGTTATGTGCTGACGAAGCTTGGCGATGACTTTGATGAGCTGCGTATATATGCCTTTGATGCCAACCTTGACCTCTCTGCACTTAAGACTCTTGTGAGTATAAACAAGGTGGGTAGTGAGCTGCCAGCACTTGTGGTTGATGGTGAGACATATAGTGGCTTTAAGAGTCTTAATGAGATGCGTGAGATGCTACCAGAGCTAGTAGAGGAAGCCGAAGAAGCTGCTGAGATTGATGATATCCAGAACTAAAGGCGACCTTACTTAAACTCACTGTTGTGGTATTCCCATTTTTTTATTTTAGTTGCGTATTTTTCTTGTAACTCTAAATATTCTTTCTTAAGTATTACTTGTAATTTAATATCTGGATACGCTTCTCTGAACTTTGTGTCACGCTTTTTTGAATATTGCCCCCAGAAGTTTTTAATTTCTACATAGGTGTCAGAATCTGGTATGTAAAAATCTGGTGTATACATCTGGCCTCCTATGTCAAATGTCTTGGGCTCATACTCCCACTTAATTTTCTTATAATTATATAATCTTGCGATATTAGCCTCCCACCTGCTATGGAAATATGCTGTCTTGCTCACATCTTGACGAATACCGGCTTTGCCTCTTGAGGCTTTTGGTGATGTTGGGCGGCCGCCTACCACTTTCATAGCACATTTATTGCTGCAATACACTTGCTTCTTCCAGCGTTCTGACAGAAACATTTTTTTGCACTCCTTATATTTACAAAGCTTTTCTAATCTTGGTACTAAGATTTTACCCTTACTCGCACCTACTATTCCGGTCATTGCTTTTGCTATTTTATTTTTAGTACTCTTACTATGCACCCTATTCGAATTACTAGTTTTGGCAGAACAACTCTGTGAGCAATACTTGTTTTTTAAACCAGGAGCAATCTCAAAAACAATACCGCATGACTCACGCGCGCACACTCTTTTATCTCGCTTATATTTGAAATCTCGCAATCGCAGTTGCCATGCTGTTTTGGCTTTTGCACTCTGTTTCTCTTTATACGATTTGCTATTATAAAAACTCTTATCCATTACGGACATTATACCATATTAAGCCCTGGCTTTTACTTGAACTTGCTACCTCTTGAGCCAAAGCGCGGGTTCGAACCGCGGACCTACACGTTACAAATGTGTTGCTCTACCAACTGAGCTACTTTGGCTTAATGCTACTATGCTAAATGAACGATGTCGCACTATATTACTATAGCTTTGTCTCTTCAGCAACTCTTGCTGTGTCTAGTGAATCTTTATGCTCTTGCACCTCTCTTAAGTAACCATTCTCTCTGACTTGCTCACCATCCATCTTAGCCCTAGCGCTTTTGTGAGCCACAGAGCGTGCGCGCCACTCTACTCTCTTGGCTATACTGGCAGTGAGCTTGGCAAACTTATGTGCCAGAGTATTGTATGCATGATGCAATATTGATGCTAGGCGCTGCAAAGTACACTCTGCCTTGCACCTATGCTCAAAGGCTAAAATCTGAGCATCAAACATCGCCCTCTGACTAGCAGAGAAGAGTACTGCGCTACGCTTGGCCTCTATATACTTAATTATAAAAAGTACAGCCATTAACACTAATGAGAGTATGAATATAATGAGTGCTGTCATATATTATAAATTATACACCAAGTTGGTGAACTGCCTATGCAGAGAAGCGCTCTGAGCGCGTAATCTCTACCCTCTCACCAAACTTTTGTGTAGCCTCTGTGACTAGCTGTCCCACTGTCTTCTCTGCATCTTTAACATATGGTTGCTCTACTAGAACCTTCTCTTTAAGATATGCACTGAGCTTACCCTCTAGGATCTTCTCTTGCATCTCTGCTGGCTTGTCTGCCACCTCCTCGGCAAAGACGGCCTTGGCTGCGGCCACATCCTTATCTTTTACATCCTCTTTTGTGAGGAACTCTGGAGCCATAGCCGCTACGTGCATTGCAATGTCGTATGCGAGCGTCTTGAACTCCTCATTCTTAGCTACAAAGTCTGTCTCACATGAGAGTACTACTACGCCAGCCACAGAGCCGCCTTGATGCAAGTATACACCAACTGTGCCTGCTCCTAGGCTCCTGCTGCCCTTTTTATCTGCTACTTGTGCACTCACCTTACGCAACAGCACCTTAGCCTTCTCTATATCTCCGCCGGCCTCCTCTAGAGCCTTCTTACACTGCATTATAGACACACCAGTGTCGTCTCTTAGAGTCTTTACGTCTGTCATTGATATTGCCATAGTATTTTATAGTTTATAGTTATTTACTTATTTAATAGCGGCTGCTATCTCATCTACAAAGTATTGTATGCTCTTGCGAGAGGTGTCATTGGCCGGGATAGGGTGTGTCACCTTGGCGATGTTGCAATCATTGTTGGCAACGGCTATCACTGGTATGCCAAGCTGCAAAGCCTCTGCGATACCCTTGCTCTCAAACTCTGGGTCTATAGCAAAGACGGCTGCGGGGAGCTTCTTCATACTCAATAAGCCTCCAAACTTTTGCTCTAGGTCGGCTATCTCTCTGTCTATCATTAGGCGCTCAAGCTTGGTAAACTTATCTAACGCTCCAGACTCCTTGTCTGATATAAGCTTCTCTAGCTTGTCTACACGCTTGCGAATCTCCTTAAAGTTGGTGAGTGTGCCTCCGATATAGCGGGCACATGAGTATGGCTGACCCTTGCGCTCTGCGGCGGCCTTCATTATGTCTCTTGCCTCATTTTTACCTCCCAAGAATAGGACTTGCCCATCTGCCTTGGTAAGTGTGGTGATGGCTTCTTTTGCCTTCTCTAGCATCACTGCTGTTTGCTCTAGGTCAAAGATGTCATTTTTACCCTTCTGGCCGAAGATGTATTGCAACACGCTAGGGTGTCTGCGGCTCTTAGTATAACTATAGTGAGCACCAGCCTCAAATAGGTCTTTGACTCTCTCTACTAGAGACTTCTCTTGTGATTTCTCTTTTGCTTCTTCTTTTGCTTTACTTGTTTCTGTCATATGCGCGCTATGCTACCAAATATCAGGGCTGTGTGCAAGCCAAATAGCGCATCATCCACAGAACTTGACATACCTGCACTTGTGTATTGTAATATCTATGCTAATATTCTGCGGCTTGTGAGTTGGTCGCATAAGCATCTGTACAAACTTGACCTTAGATTAGAAAGGTGATGATATGACAAGTTGTTATTTATTACTTCCTTTGCATTGGCAAGGCCTTTCATACGATGTGCTTCATCGCATTGGAACGAAGGCTTACGCGGCTTTAAATTGTTTTCTTTTAGGGAGAGTGAGGACTTTGTCCCTACCAGAAGACGAAATAAGAATAATAAAAGCACTAGCAAAGAAGCGAGGGATTGAATTATTGATCCCTCAATAACAAACCTCTAACAGGGAGGTATCGACACCCTTAAGACAGCCAGATTACGCAATGCGTACTGGCTGTTTTATTTTGTCTACTACTTCTCAAACACAGCCTTGATGCGTCTTACTCCTGCTGAACTGCTACTCTCCTTTTTAATCTTGAACTTGCCGAGCTTTGCTAGGTTGCTTGTGTTCTCTACATGGGGGCCGCCGCAGAGCTCTCGAGAGTATACCGTACCATCCTTGCCTTTAATATTATATATTGTGACCACGTCTGGATACTTCTCCCAGAAGGCACCTGTGGCGCCACTCTCTTTTGCCTCGCTCTTGCTCATCTCCTCTATCTCCACTTCTGCACCAGCCTCTATTGCACTGTTTACATACTTCTCTACTTTGTCTAACACCTCCCTCTCCACCTTCTCGCCATGTGTAAAGTCAAAGCGCACACGCTCGGCAGTGATATTGCTACCACGCTGAGTCACTGTATCACCCAAATATTTGCGCAAGCCAGCTAGCATAAGATGCGCTGCTGTATGATATGCCGTTGTTTGCTCGCTATTGTCTGCAAGGCCACCCTTGAACTTTTGCTCTGCTCCTGCTCTACTTTGCTCTTTATGCTTCTCCATCTCTTTGTCAAAATCTGCTCTCTGTACACTCATGCCTAGCTCTCCTGTTAATTCTTCTACTAATTCTATCGGAAAGCCGTATGTGGTGAATAATATGTATGCATCGTGGCCAGATATCTCCTTTGTACCACTGTCTTTAATCTTATTAAACATCTTTTGGCCTATCTCTAATGTCTCTCTGAAGCGCTTCTCTTCTGCTATTATCTCTGGATTATCTGAGAGCTCTCCTGCTGGTACGCCAAGCTTATCTGCGTGGATGATGCTGCGGCGTATGAGCCTGCGCGTATAGTAGCCCTGCTCGGTATTACTTGGCAAGATGCCCTCACTTATCATCACCCCTGCAGCACGGAGATGGTCGGCAATAATGCGGAATGAGGCTGTGTACTGCGGGTCAGTATAATCTTTGCCAGACTTCTGCTCAAGTGGCTTAACGATATCTTGGAAGATGTCTATGGTGAAGACGTCTGCATTGTTGTTGGTCGCTGCTGTGAGCCTCTCTAGGCCGCCACCGAAGTCTATATTCTTATGCTCTAGCTCTGTAAAGCTGCCATCCTCCATCTTTTTGTACTGCATGAAGACGTTGTTGCCTATCTCTATAAAGCGGCCACAATCGCAATTGGGGTGGCAATGCTCGCCCCACTTCTTATCGTGCTCGATACCTTCGAACTCGTAGAACATCTCAGAGTCTGGCCCGCCTGGCTCGCCTATAGGCATCTTCTCTGGGACTCCGGCTCTGCTCCACCAATTCTTCTTACTATCATAATAGAAAATCCTCTCGCCATCTCTCATCCCCCTCTCTCCGCCTGCCTCTTCGCTACCCATCTCTGCAACATCAGCCTCTATGTCAACACTATTGAATAACTCTTGCCACACCTTGGGAGCATCCTCATCCTTAGGCACTCCTGCGGCCTCGTCGCCACCAAAGCATGTTATATATAATCTGTTTGGGTCTAGCTTGAGCTCCTCTGTAAGGAACTCCCACATCCAGCGTATCTGCTCCTCTTTAAAATAGTCACCAAAAGACCAGTTGCCAAGCATCTCGAAGTGTGTGGTGTGCCTGTTGTCGCCCACCTCCTCTATGTCATCTGCTCTAAAACACTTTTGAGAGTCTGCTATGCGCGTACCTTGAGGGTGCTTAGCACCAAGCAAGTACTGTATCATCGGCTGCATACCAGAGCCGGTGAAGAGTGTAGTTGGGTCATTCTCTGGCACTAAGCTACTACTCGGCACAATAACATGACCTTTGCTCTGCATAAAGTCTAAATACTTTTGTCTTACTTCTGCTGTTTTCATAATTATGTATTGTACTGTATAAGTTGATTGTGCGCAAAAGGGCTACGTTAGGATTTCTGCGCCTCTTTTGCCTACTATCACTGTGTGCTCAAATTGGGCGGACTTGCTACCGTCTTGGCTGCTATATGTATAACCGTCTGCCTCAAGTTTGATATCAGGCTTGCCAGCCATAATGATAGGCTCTATGGCGAGCACTTGCCCCTCGCGGAGCTTCTCTCCACTACCTTTATTGCCAGCATTTGGTATAAACGGCTCCTCATGTACATACCTGCCCACACCATGCCCGCCGAGCTCGCGTGGTGAAGTGTAGCCATACTTCTCCGCCACGCGCTGCACAGAGTGAGCGATGTCTCCTACTGTATTGCCTGTCACTGCCTGCTTGATGGCCTCAGTGCGAGCCTCTTGTGCAGCTGCTATAAGCCTCTTGTCTGCATCATTCATCTGCCCTGCTCCCACTGTGATGCATGAATCTACTATAAGCCCTTTGTGCTTAAGCAAACAATCTATAGAGACTATATCGCCACATTTGATAATCTGCGGTTGCTCATTGGGGATACCGTGGACTATCTGAGAGTTGATAGACACGCAGAGTGCCGCGGGGTAGGGCCTACGCGCACCGGCCGGCGAGTACCCTAGAGTGGCCGAGGTGTCGCCAGTGCTTGCTATAAGCGTGCGCGCCTTATCCTCTAGCTCTTGCGTTGTCACTCCGGGCTGCACCATCTTGCCAAGAGTACGCAAAAGAGTGCCGAGGCGCTTGCCGCCCTCTCTTAATATGTCTTTTTGTTCTTCTGTTTTTACTATCATACAGTGTGTATTATCACTGTATTATGCACTCTATTGCTTATTTGGCAATCTATTTTGGCTCTATAGTTGTGCCTAGCGACTCGTCTTTGAGTTTACTGATGTCTGTCATTGAGACTACTCGTATAGGCAAGTCGTTATCTCTGCACATTGCTATGGCTGAGGCATCGGCCACCTTTAGGCCTTGCTCTATCACCTCTGTAGCTGTTATTGTATCTATCTTTGTGGCATTTGAGTCTTTATCTGGGTCGGCAGTGTATACGCCATCCACACCGTCTTTGGCTAGCACGAGTGTGCCACAATTGAGCTCTAACGCTCTTTGTGCTGCTGTGGTGTCTGTAGTAAAATATGGCATACCTGTGCCACCAGCAAAGATAACGATGCGCCCCTTGGCCAAGTGCCTACGCACTCTTTGTGGCATATACTCCTCACATACCTGCGGCATTGCTATGGCTGAGCTTACACGCACTATGAGACCTTGAGACTCAAAGTAGTCTCGTACGGCAAGGGCATTCTGCACTGTGGCGAGCATGCCAATATAGTCACCAGTGCTGCGGCGTATGCCCACATTGCCTGCAAGCTCAGCACCACGGAAGAGGTTACCTCCGCCTATCACTAGCGCCACCTCATAGCCAGCATCTTGCACCTCTTTGATTTGCTCGGCTGTGGCCTTGAGCACGCTCTCTGTATACTTCTCATTGCCATTACTAAGAGCGCCCCCGCTGAGCTTTATTAAAATCTTTTTTGCATCTTTTTTTATTGTTTGCATTGTTATAGGTTTAGTTTTGATAATATCTCTTGATGTATCTCCTCTATACTTTTGCTACCGTCTATGTGGTGCACCTTTGCGCCTTGCTCGCTCATGTAACCTATGGCTGGCATCGTCTGCTCATTAAACCACGCGAGACGCTTACTCATTGCCTTGTCTGTATCATCTGCTCTATCTTCTCCTCTTGCTGCAGCGCGCTCTCTGGCTGTCTGGGCATCTATCTCTAAGATGAATATGTCGTAATCACGCCCAAGCCACTCTAGCATACCGTGGAAGAGCTTAGCCTCACCTATGCTGCGCGCTGCACCATCAAAGACGACATTGTGCTTGGAGCCAACGCTCTTGAGCAATACGCCACTCCACATGTATGCAGATACTGCTTGTGGCACAAGGCTACCTCCATCTATCGTCTCACGAATGCGACGAGCGCCCTGCGTGCCTGCATGTTGTGCATAATCTCTAAGTAGCTGACCCGTCTCTACAAAGTGTGTATTGCGCTTCTCGTTAAGCTTGTCAACAAGTAGGCGTGCCTGCGTACCCTTGCCTGCGCCACTCATACCATAAAATAGTACTGTGCGTGGTGATTTGTTTGTCTCGTTATTTGACATGATTTTCTTTTATATAATTTATTATTTTTTGTGTAACTTCTTTTGCATTAATATTTGTTGTGTCTATGATGAAGTCAAAGTTCTCATCTGCGTACATATCCTTTATACCATAGATTTCTACAATTCTAGCTTGATGGTCTTTTGCTCTTTTTAATGTCTTCGTCTTTGTGTCCTCAAAGCTATCTTTAGTATAAGCTATACGGTCCTTATTGCCATCTCCTGCTATGCGTCTTATCCTCTCGTCTAGTTCACAATCTAACTTAACCTTAATAGCACTGGGTACAAAGTACCAACCGATGTGAGACTCTAATACAAAGTTATCTTGATCCTCACCCATGCTCGTTTGTATACCATCTATCTCTTTGTCTACTTGCGCCTCTGGATGAGTCTTCATATATGCATCAAACTCCTCCATAGTGATGCCTCTCTCCTCAGCCACCTTGCGAAAAAGGTCTCCACCTGACACAAACTCATAACCATAATGCTCAGCCAGCATCCTGCCCACTGTGCCCTTACCCGTCCCCGCTGGCCCTCCAATTGTTATTTTCATACAGATTTTATATGGACTAATGCACACAACTATACTTGAGCAGCTCCAGATTGCAAATGCACCGAGGCCTTGCCTCGGTGCTAAAATAACGTGGTAAAGAAGTAGTAGATATATGCCACTGTCTCTCGCCACAAAAAGTACGGCTCTTTATAATAACGACCTCCAGAGACATATGGCGCAGCATGTGGAGCAAAGCCCCCTTTACTGAGCCCTGCTCGCTGAGCCAAAAGCCCAATACGAGCTAAGTGAAAGTCGTTAGATACTAAGATATATGACCGGCTCTTATCTAGGTGCTTTATCGTCGCATATGTATCTGTACCATCTCTATCTAGCTCTATTATACCTTCTGGCACATCTGCTGCTAGTAATATGTCTGTCATTATATCTACTTCATGTGCACCATATATTGAGTCTGCACCAGAGAGCACTATACACCCTACTAAGTCTGCCTTGTATAAGCTTGCGGCAGCAAGCGTCCTATCTGCTAAGGCATGGCTAGGCACTGGCCCATAATACCCAGGCCACACCGCTGCCCCAAAGACGACAGCACAGTCTTTGGGCTCCTGAGCTTGATGTGTATAAAATGAAAATATATTTAATATGACAGCAGCAAACACTGTTATCGTTATCAGAGTAACTCTTTTTGCATACTTAAGCATATTACCAAGTGTACAACATCTCTAATGGTAATACTAGAACTCCTGCCAAGTTGGTATGTTAACAATAGTAACCTGCGCTTCTGCTGGCCCATCTGCTAAATCTGTACAACTCAAAGTGTACTTGGTAGAGTTAGTGAGATTGCTTACTTGTTTACTACTATTTTGTCGTACGTAGTCCCAATCCCAAGTCTCTACTATGACATCATCTGCCATATCATACACCTCTATACTACAGCTACGCACATTAGTAAGACTCCAGCTGATATTAACCGTACCAGTAGGTGGGATAAATGACGGGGTAGCACTAATGGATATATCTCCGGATGTGCCATTGTATGTACAATGAGAGCATGGCTCTGAACACCCTACTACTTCACTCCCCCATGCAGAGCTCTCACTGCTAGCATCTGTGGCTTGCGCTCGCACTGTTGTATCTGCCGCATCACAAGAGTTAAAGGTGCGCGTCGCTGACACAGGATTAGCCTCTAAGGCGCAGCCTGCATTGGTATTTGAGCCTGTTGGCCAATCTATCTCGTAGCAAAGCTGACCGCCATCTGTATCTGTGCTTACTATACCTATAGAGCATGGCTCTCCAAGTATACAGCTACCCCCAATAGATGGCGTGGTTGGTGGATCATTTTGCACAACTACAACATTGACACTAAAGAGGCATTCTGTTGACCCAAATATGCCAGTATTAAATAGAGAGAATCCGAATGCACTTCCACAAAGATCAGGGGAGCGAAAATTGAGCGCATGAGTGCCAGGTGTACTAATTGCTGCTATCGTCTTGTGATATATAGAGCCGGTATCTGATGTGGTTATAAATGATTGCCATGCTCCGCCATTTACATTCATATCTATAGACCCTCCTGTTGGCTTAGAATTGGGCAATGCAACATTTTGGAATACTACACTGACGCCTATGGTGTCAGTAGTCTGCACCTCTGCATTGTCTAGAGTTATTGCAAATTGCTCTGTCCCAGAATCTTGTGAAAATCCACTAAAAATATGCGCCGCCGAATTAGAGTCTGTTAATGTTATAGCTGCGACAGCTAAGCCAGATGATGAGAGTCCGGTGATACATATTGCCAATAATAGGGCCTTAGGCCTACGCATGGCGACATACACAAGAGAGACTAGCAACAAGATGGGTGCAAATATCACAAAAAGCTTTGCATAATTAAAGTCTTTTTTATTACTTACACTGTCTATTGCTGCCTCCTCTGAGAGAGTTACATCTACAGAGACCACGACTTGTTGTGCATCCACCTTATTAGCTAGCCATAGAGTATATGTATAATAACCTCCTGGCATATCTGTAGGCAACTTGAGTGATGCCTTATTGTCTATAACTTTTACGTTATTGGATACACCTCCGGTGATTAATGAACCATATGCAGAGCCTTTGGTTACACTATATTGTATATTTATTTCATTTTCATCTGTATTTATTATATTACATGTAATCTCTCCTTCCTCTGCTTTACATTGATTTAACTGAGCTGCATCTTTATCTGTCTCGGAGGCTATGTCTATATTGCCAACATATTTTAATATACTAACAATCCCCTGCTCATCTCTAGAGAGTATAAATACATCTTGCTGCCCATCTACAAACGCCGGCAATGGCACAGTCATATAAAGTACTCGTGATTCACCGACTTCTAATATCGCACTATCTACTGGCACCTCATAGGCTTTGCCTCCATCTAGGCTTTGTACTCTTATGCCATATTTTATCTCATTGATTGCTCTATCAGTATTCTCTATAGAGAAGCCGACCTCTAAGGAGTCCCCTGTTTGGGTCATTTGTGCATCTGCTATTTGTATACCTCCAGCAGCCAAAGCTATGTTATTAGGTAATACTATCAATAAGCACAATAAAAATAAGCCCCAGATGCAATTTGACTGCTTCATGGGGCTTATTTTACCATACTTATAAGTATGCAAAGTTTGTGTTGTTGATATTGATTCAACACTGTATGTTGGCGCCTACCTACTCTCCCTGCAATGCAAGTACCATCGGTGTTGCTGTGCTTAACTGCCAGGTTCGGAATGTGACTGGGTGTACCCACAGTACCAAAGCACCAACATACAGTGTTGAATATTATTGAATACTAAAATAAGAAAAATCTAACATAACGTATATTTGATCAAGCCATATATTAAAATCAGCAATTTATTAAAACTGTGACTCACAAAGCTCCCCATAGATGCCCTTCGACGAATTAGTACACCTCGGCTGAGCATCTTACAATGCTTACACCTAGTGCCTATCAACGTAATCATCTCTTACGGGTCTCAAATGATTCCTAATCTTGAAGTTGGCTTCCTGCTTAGATGCTTTCAGCAGTTATCCATTCCCGACATAGCTACTCGGCAGTGCCACTGGCGTGACAGCCGATAGACCAGAGGTCAGTTCATTCCGGTCCTCTCGTACTAGGAACAAATCTTCTCAAGAATCGACGCCTGCAGCAGATTATGACCAACCTGTCTCACGACGGTCTGAACCCAGCTCGCGTACCTTTTTAATTGGCG
>CAZWWY010000002.1:1164-18881 GCA_964637785.1 uncultured Candidatus Saccharibacteria bacterium | reverse complement strand
CTCCTTCCCTAAGAATATAGATGACTTTACTATTGAGATACTTGAGGTAAAGTAATAGAACTTAGCCTTAGTATTAATCACTACTTCGACCAAATTTCTCTTTCTTGTATAGGCCATCTAGGTAAAAATGGCGCATTATAACATGTCGCAAAAGGTCGTATTGAAGAATTTTGGTTACATCTTTTTGCATTGCATATGTCTTTATTTTTCCTGACTTGTGCTTGTATAATCCAAGGGCTGTATGCTCTGGCTTTGGAGAGGATTCCGTGGAATATATTGATGCATTATCTGTAATATACTTACCTCTACGGCCTGCTACTTTAGATTTTATTAAGAGGATTCTATCATTGATGTAGTCTGCATCTTTTATGTTAAATAAGTTACTCATTATGTCTTGCGGTATGCTGCCACTAACACCAGTATCTATAAAAACTACATTATCAATGTTTATAATATTATTATCCTTAAGATAGGTCAATTTATCAGTTTTGGTGAGTGATGTGCGATATCCAATGAAATTTGTAGGATAATTTATATACACAAGATTATTTGTAGGTAAGCCTTGAGCTATAAATTGGGCTTTACGTGCTTGATACATAAACATTGCATCACGCCCAAGATATACTTCTTGCGAGTTTGGATTTTTGATAAGGCGCTCATCGAGTTCTGTAAATATTTGTACGTAGTATTTGATGTGATATTGATATATTTGCTCAAGTGACTTCGTTATTGCTGTTTCTATGTTCGAGTTGTCAATATACTTCCTAACAGTAAAACCTAGATTGGTAATATCTGATATAGACTGACTTATAGATGGCAACTTATAAATTCGTTGCTGTTGCAAGTATTTTATTAAGATTTTGTGGAGGATTTTATTATCCAGGAGGGTATCCCCAAAGCCAATAAGAGCAGGATATTCTTTGAGCAGCTCTTTATTAGAAAAGAATTTTATCGCTTGTTTTCTTAACTTAGTTTCAAGTAACATCAAGTTAATATCATCTTTACTTGGCTTCGGCCAAGTATTCGCAAGCTCAGCTGCACTTATTCTGTCAGAGTCTGTATATTCGTTACCATCTTTGGTAAAAGGATTTTCGTTGCGTATTTTTGATTTTTCTATTTCCTCATTCATAAAACTATGTTTGAATTAATTATAGCATGAGGTTGCAGTTTGTAGAATTAAGCGATAGAGTAATACAATGATTAATAATAAAAATACTAGAGTCTACGTCGCCGTCAGTGGTGGAGTAGACAGCTCTGTGGCTCTTGCCTTATTGCAAGATGATGGATACGATGTGACGGGAGTCTACTTTAAGACGTATAAGCCAGAGGCAAATGAGCAAGAGAGCCGTAAGCACTGTAGGCAGCAGGGGCTAGATGCACAGGCAGTATGCGAGCACTTAAGTGTGCCATTTAAGGTGTTTGACCTTGAGCAAGAGTATAAGCAAAAGGTGTTTGACTATATGATAGCTGAGTATAAGGCTGGCAAGACGCCGAATCCGGACATAATATGTAATAAGGAGATTAAGTTTGGTATATTTGCAGAGATGGCCTTTGCAGATGGTGCAGACTATATTGCTACTGGGCACTATGCGCGGCTTAATACTCAGCAGCCGCAGGGTGTCTCTGATTGTGCACCACTACTTATGACTGCTGCAGATACAGATAAAGACCAAACATACTTCCTCTCGCAGGTGCGCTGTGAGGTACTTGCCCGCACCAAGCTCCCCATAGGAGAGTATAAAAAGAGCAAGGTACGCGAGTTAGCAAAGGGCTTTGGCTTGCTAACTGCAAGCAAAAAAGACTCACAAGGCATATGCTTTATAGGGCACAAGATGAATGTGAAGGACTTTCTTAAAAAGTATATATCCGAGCAGCGCGGAGATGTATTAGACACCTCGGGCAATGTGATAGGTGAGCATAATGGGGCAAAACTCTTAACTGTTGGAGAGAGGATTCGTAAGGGACACGGCTTCACAATTAATCCTAGACTCCAGACACCAGAGATGCCAAGATTATTTGTGATACAGCGAGATATTGATACAAATAGCATAATAGTTGGCACAATAGACGAGCTTGAGCAAGAGCAGCGAGGTCGAACCTCGCTGCTCTTAGGTGAGGCCAATTGGATTAATAAGCCACCAAAGATTAACAAAGAGTATAAGTGTAGGATACGTCACAGAGGCAAACTTTATAGATGCAAGATAAATAAAAATAAAGTAGAATTTATAGATATGCCATATGCACCGGCGGCAGGGCAATTTATAGCTTTATACGATGGGGATATATGTTTAGGGAGTGGGGTGATGCTGTAGTATTATAGAGGCTATGAGTCTTTTTAATTTTATATTATGGCTACTGTGGATAATTATAGTCGTCATTATATTGGGGGGTGCGATATATCTCTTTGTTGGCGGGAGCGTACTCTTTGATAAAGACCGCAGTGAGCCAATAGTAATATATAGGCAAATATCCGATGACTCTTTTGTATCTATCACGGGCAGCATACTTATGCCCACGCGTTGCCACAACTTACACATAGACTCAATAGGAGATGCAAATATAATGACTCTGCAATTAGAGTTTAATCGTTTGTCAGATTGTGATGATGAGGGTGAGCTAGGATTGCCGGAGACCTTCTTTACAGAGTTTAAAGGAGGAGAAAATACAAAGATAAACTTAACTGTAAATGGTATTAATAAAGAGATAATAATAAAATAGACTAATAACATAATATGTCGGTAATATTGATACAAAAAGCAGACGGCACGATGGAGCCCTTTGACCAAAGTAAGCTCGTCCGCTCGCTCAAGAGGTCTGGCTCTGGAGCAGAGTTGGCAACCAAGATAGTAGAGCGAGTAATAGCAGAGTTAAAAGACCGCATGACTACACAAGAGATTTATAGTTACGCATTCAACTTATTGCGTCAATATGAGCATCAATATCCTGCCGCAGCAGCAAGGTACTCTATAAAGAGGGCGATATTAGACTTAGGGCCAAGCGGCTTCCCCTTTGAGCAATTTATAGCTGGAGTAATGGAGGCTCATGGAGCAGAGAATGTGGAAACAGGAGTTGCGATAACAGGCAAATGCGTGCCCCATGAGGTAGACGTAACAGGAGATGCTCACGGCAAGCGCTTTGGCATAGAGGTCAAGTTCCATAACTCATTAAGCACCAAGACAGACTTAAAAGTAGCATTATATATAAAGGCTAGGTTTGATGATTTGGCACAAGCTAAAGGCAAAGACAAGATAGATCAAGGGTGGCTAGTGACGAACACGCGCTTTACTCGTAATGTGATACGTTATGCTAAGTGTATAGGCTCTCTTGAGTTGTTGGGGTGGGATTATCCACATGGGCGCGGGCTTGAAGTTTTGATAGAGGAGGCCAATCTACACCCTATAACAATGCTAACCACTCTTACAAACAGAGAGAAGCGTAACCTATTAGATATGGATAAAGTATTATGCAAAGATATCCAGAACAATCGTGATATACTGCTAGACGCAGGTGTAAAAAATGATAAAATAGAGAATGTGTTAGAACAAGTAACAGCCCTTATGAATGAATCTTAATTAATTTAATCTTTATGCAAACAAAAAAAGTAGGTACATTTATAACAGGATTCTTAGTCGGATTAGTAGTAGTGTATGCTTATGGGCAGATGTTTAATAATAAGGTGGATAATAGCCCCGTGGTAGAATCTGCCAATGACAATATTAATACTGAGGTAAGCATCTCTCCTGACCCTATAATAAATAACGAGCTATCTATAGTGGCTCAATCAGCTGGTAACTCAGTATTAATAAACTCTATAACAATGCCTGAAGATGGGTGGATAGTGGTACATGAGATAAAAGATAACATAATATCAAACGCCCTCGGGGCAGCGCGCAGAGATGCTGGGCAATATACAGATATAAGTGTCTACCTATTAAGAGATACGCAGCCAGATAATGAATACATGGTGGTCCTATATAAGGACAATGGAGATAAAACTTTTGACCTGAGTGCTGATAAGCCCTTCGCAAATGCGGATGGGGAGCACGTAATGAGTAAGTTTATTGCTCAATAATGGTTAAAGGTAAGTGGGTTTATTAATTAATAATTATAATAATAAAGAAAATCATGGAGTTAACATTTACAACAATTAAGATGGTGGTCATCGCACTTGCAGTCGTGTCACCATTAGTCATCTTGCTCATACAGCGGTGGCGCCAGGGTAATGTATTAGTACCACATTCCAATATCATTTTTACTGCAGCGCTATTACCTATAGCATACTTATTCTCAACTATATTTGCAGTAGACAAGGATATAGCTTTATTAGGATATAATTTTAATGCGGACTCATTGGTAGTAGTCGTATTTGGATTTTTAGCAATGATAGGAGTATCTCTTGCGAGTATGCGGAAGGTGTCTGCAGTGCGCATAGTCTCTCTTCTTAAGTATTTGTCTTGGGCGGTGATAGTACTATTTATAGTGCAATTATTATCTCAGATAGGATTCTTATCTTGGCTATCTTATGCGTCTCTTATACAACCTATAAATTCTTGGTTGGATGTAGCTGCTTTTGGTGGCTTATTGGTAATATTTTTACTACAATATAAATTAGGAGAGAATAAGGTTTTAAATATCAAGCTTATTGTACTCATGTCTTTTTTGATGCTTCTTCTTGTAGTATTCACGAATGTTGCAACTATATTAGTAGTATTAGCTTTGATAGCTCTTATGAGCGTGCTCCGTACAATACGCAGCTCAGGTGAAGCCTATGATAAAAAGGCTCTCATTTTACCGCTTATAGTGCTAGTAGTTTCAGTATCTTTTACAGCTGATAACTTATTACTTAATTCTAAAGTTAGTAGCATATTCCAAAATCTAGTAGGAGTGTCTCTTATAGACGTGCGACCCAATTGGCAAGGCACTCTTGACGTTGCTAAGGGTACCTTCTCATCATCTGAGGTTACGGCCAAATTATTTGGCCCAGGAGTAGGCTCATTTAGTGAGCAGTGGAGATTGCACAAACCTATCGGAGTCAATATGACTCAATTTTGGAGTACAAACTTTAACAATGCTATAGGCTTTGTACCTACCAGTATTATCACAGGTGGAGTCATTGTATTTACTGCATGGGTACTGTTTTTGCTTATGGTATTGTGGGGCTATGTGAGTAATAAAAAGACGACCCTGGCCAATGCAATGTTCTTTATTTGGATATTTGCAATACTAAATCCTATAAACACTCTTACACTTATAGTGGCCTTTGTAATCACTGGGCTTGCAATAGCTGAGTTAGCAAGAGCGCGCAATTTGCAGGCTATTAAGTATAATTTAAGTGGAGATGATGCACATAAGATTATGTCTATAGTAATCGTGCCAATCATAATACTATCAAGTGTGGCAGCATTGCTGGTAGTAGCTCATAGAGGAGTGGTGAATATCTACATACAGCAAGCATCTAATTATATGATAGAGGGTAATATGAACGATACTGAGTTAACCCTCAATAAAATAAAGAAGTTTGCAGATGTGGCCTTAGTAGAGCAGGGTTATACTAAGATAGCCTTTGCTGAGCTAGTAGAGCTATTACAAAAAGAGGAGGGAACAGTGACTCCAGAGTCTCTGCAGGCTGCTCTTGCTAATCTATTGGCTCATGCACGTAGAGCAATAGAGTTAGAGCCTCAAAACCCAATCAATTACACTACGCTGGGTAGCATTAGTGAGCAATTAATGCAAATAAAGATTGAGGGAGCAGGAGAGAGCGCCTTGGCAGCATATGAGAGCGCCGCGTTACTTGACCCTTATAATCCAGCTATACCATTAGCTATGGCACGAGTATACGGCGCGCTTGAGCAGCCAGAGAAGATGGTAGAGCATATAGAGAGGTCTCTAAGACTCAAAGGTAATTATGTACAAGCTTTGTATCAATATGGCTTGGTAAAGCTATCTCAAAAAGACGCTAAGACAGCCATACAGGCATTTGGTACTGTTGCTCAGATTAACTCAAATCATGCTAATGCACTATATTATTTGTCACTTGCTCTTGTACAAGAGGAGAGGTTTGAAGAGGCTCTAGCTGTAATGCAAAGAGTGGCATCTCTAAATCCAGATAATGAGGACGTTGCAAAGCTAGTAGTGGCACTACAGCAACAACTTACAGATAGGTCAGAGACAGGGCAAGAGGAGTCTCAGCCCGAGGCACAATAGGTTGTAAGAGTGCTGCAAAACAGCTATACTGCGCCGTAATGATATACAAAACATATAATGTTTTTATAAGCACATTCAACAAGCTCAATAAAGAGGTTAGGAGTATGCATGATGCTGCATATTTGTTAGCAGGGTTTGCTTTACTCTCTACTCTGCTAGCCCTATTGCGAGATAAGTTATTGGCTTACAATTTTGGGGCTGGTATAGAGCTGGATATCTACTATGCGGCATTTCGTACTCCAGATTTGATATACACCATAGTGGCGTCTATGGTGTCTATCTTTGTACTCATCCCATTTTTAGCTAAGAAGGAGAGCGACTCAGAGAGGCAAAAATTTATCCATATGCTCTTATTAGTATTTGGAGTACTTTTGGTGGCTATTAGTGCTGTGCTATTTGTCTTTGTGCCTATTTTGATACATCAATTTTTTGGTGAGTTGGTGATACGAGGTTATGGGGGAGATCTTATATTTCTTACACGTATATTATTATTACAGCCGGTGATACTGGGGCTCTCTAGCATCCTCTCTAGTGTGATGCAGTATTATGGTAGATATTTTATATATGCACTTGCACCTTTACTGTATAATATTGGGATTATAATAGGTATAGTATCTTTTGTGCCTAAGTTTGGGCTTATGGGTCTTGGGTACGGAGTGCTCTTAGGGGCTCTATTACACTTGCTGGTGCAGGTACCTGTAGTGCTTAAGCTTGGCTTTTTGCATGATATACACATTGCTAGATTGGCAGACTCATTACGCGTAATGCTTGTGTCTTTGCCTCGTACGCTCGCTCTTTCAGCTAATCACATTACTTTATTTGTGCTTGTGGCGATGGCCGGCAGTATGCCCGAGGGCTCTATCGCCATATTCACCCTCGCTTTTAACTTGCAAGCGGCTCCTCTCTCTGTGGTGGGTGCTAGCTACTCTGTGGCGGCCTTCCCCACTCTCTCTAAGTTATTTAGCAATGGTGAGGCCAAGCAATTTGTAAATCAGATTACCTCAGCGGCTCGGCATATTATATTTTGGTCTTTGCCTATCATTGCCCTAGTAGTGGTGTTGCGTGCGCAAATTGTGCGAGTTATATACGGCTCTGGAGCCTTTGACTGGAGTGATACGCGCTTGACTGCAGCAGCGCTAGCCTTGTTTGTGCTTAGCTTAGCAGCTCAAGGCATAGTGCTACTCTTTGTGCGTGGGTATTATGCAGCATCTCGTACTATGCGCCCACTAGTGCTTAGCTTATTATCTGCAGTCCTGACTGTAATATTTGCTATTGGATTTAAGTATATATATATCACCAATGAAGTATGGCGCAACTTCTTTGAGGCTCTTACACGCACAGCAGATGCAGGTGGTGCGGTAGTGCTTATGTTGCCTTTGGCCTATACACTCTCAAGTATTATCACTGCGGTACTATTTGTCCTAATATTTGTATACGACTTTAAGGAGGGCACAGAGAGGCTGCGCCGCACATTGTTAGAGTCTCTTGTGGGTGCCTTTACAATTGGAGCTACCACCTATGTAGCGCTCCAAGGGTTAAGTGAGCTGATGACGACAGATACAATGCTGAGTATCTTTACTCAAGGTGTTATAGCTGGAGCAGCAGGCATACTCTCTGGCGCTATGGTATTAGCCTTGATAGGCAACAAAGAGATAAGAGTAGTATGGGCAACCCTCCACCACAAATTCTGGCAAAATAAGAAGGTTTTAACTGACGCAGAAGTGAGCTAACTTAGAAGCTCAGCTTCTAAGTTTACCAGAGAATATGTGTTAGAATATATCATATGACAATGAGAAAACACCTTCCCTTTGCAGAGGGAGAATACTATCATATATACAATCGCGGAGTAGATAAACGTACAATTACAGAAGACTGGAAAGACTCCGAGAGATTTTTAGAAAGCATCATTGAATTCAATGCCGTGAAGCCACTAGGTGGACTATATCTAAAACAGTTTGGTTCATATAATTCAGCTATAGCCAGACTTAGAAGCTCGGCTTCTAAGTCTGAGAAACTTGTAGAGATTGTTGCATATTGTCTTAATCCAAATCACTATCACTTGATACTCGCACCATTGATTGAAAACGGTATTGAGAAGTTTATGCAAAAACTAGGTACAGGATTTACCAAATATTTTAATGAGAAATATAATAGAACAGGGTCGTTATTTCAAGGGAGGTTTAAATCATCACATTTAGACTCTAATGAATATCTGTTGCATGTTGTAGCGTACGTAAATTTAAATGATAAGATACACCAACTTAGAAGCTCAGCTTCTAAGTTGATGCGGAGTAGTTGGGGCGAGTATGTTGGTAAGGTTAAGAAAGGTAAGGAGATTTGCAATAAGGATATTGTGCTTGGGCAGTTTAAGAATAGTAAAGAGTATGAGAAGTCTGCAAAGGAATCACTGAGGTTTACGTTAGAGAATAGATATGATGACCCTGGGCTGGGCTTAGATCTACTTGCTAAAGAAGAGTATCCAGAGAAGTTTGAGAAGGAGAATATGTTAAAATAATATTATAATCAACATGAAATTACTTAAAGAAATTAGTGAAAAGAGTTTAGGTATAAAAAAGGGAGGAACGTAAAACGCACCTCCCCAATAACCTATGCCCCTAATCCCCGCACAAAGTAAACGTCATACGGGCAACTGCTCTTTCGTAAGGCCTGTAGAAAGAACGCGTGCAAAAATATTCGCATTTTTCAAGGTGCGACCATAAACAATATAACACACTAAAAGAGATTGTATATGTGTTATGATATATACATGAAGATAGAATCTAGAGCTTTTAGACACGGTGGTTTTATACCACAAGAATTTACTTGTAATGGGTCTAATATAAGCCCTGAGCTCACATTTACCAATGTTCCAACTGAGGCAAAGTCGCTTGTATTGATAATGGATGACCCAGATGTGCCAGTGGCATTGCGTGAGGATAGAATATTTGACCACTGGATATTGTTTAACATAAAGCCTGATGTGACCACCATACCAGAGGGTGGATTAGAAGATGCCTTGGTCGGTACAAATACACGTGGTACTGTTGAGTATAGAGGCCCATGCCCGCCAGATACTTTACACAGGTACTTTTTTAAACTGTACGCATTGGATGTTGTATTAAACTTAGAAAGTGGAGCAATTAAAAAAGAAGTTGAAGATTCTATACAGAATCATATTTTGGAAAAAGCTGAACTAATTGGTATATACGAGCAAGCAGACGAGCTTAAGACGATGTAAAATAGAGATATGGTAGTTGCGTATTGGCGCGTTAACTAATATACTCAGTGCACTATGAATTTAGACAAAATACGTAACTTTGCAATTATTGCTCATATTGACCATGGTAAGTCGACATTGTCTGACAGGATGCTTGAGGTCACTGGCACAGTAGAGCCGCGGCATATGCAAGACCAAGTGCTAGACTCTATGGAGCTAGAGCGCGAGCGTGGCATCACTATAAAGATGCAGCCAGTGCGCATGGAGTGGGAGGGGTATGTGCTCAACTTAATTGACACTCCGGGGCATATCGACTTTGCATATGAGGTCTCGCGAGCGCTCAGTGCCATAGAGGGCGTTGTGCTGCTGGTAGACGCCACGCAGGGCATAGAGGCACAGACTATGAGTACGCTAGCAGTGGCCAAAGAGCAAGGCCTAAAGATAATCCCAGTACTCTCAAAGATAGACTCACCTCTGGCCAGAGTAGAGGAGGTGGCCATGGAGGTGGCACTGACTCTTGGCATAGAGGAAGACGAGATACTTTTGGCTAGTGGTAAAACAGGAGAAGGTGTAAAAGAGCTGTTAGACAAGGTAATACGAGACGTGCCGCCGCCTACAGTAGAGGTGCAAGACCCGCGCGCACTCATCTTTGACTTTAAATACTCTGACCATAAGGGCATCGTGCTCTTTGTGCGTGTAACAGACGGAGAGATAAAGACTGGAGATTCACTGAAGTTCGGTATCTCTAAAGAGAGCTTTAAAGCTAATGAGGTGGGCATCTTTACCCCCAAAGACGAGGAGGCACAGAGCCTCTCTGCTGGTGAGATAGGGTATATAGTGACGGGTATCAAGAAGCCCGGTGTGGTGAACGTGGGAGACACAGTGCTAGCTGCGCGCAGTAGCACTCAGGCCTTGCCTGGGTATAGTGAGCCTGCACCAGTAATATGGGCAAGCGTATACCCAGAGAGCCAAGATGATTTGCCACTATTGCGGCAGAGTCTGGAGCGCTTGCGCCTTATGGACTCCTCGCTCTCTTATGAAGAGGAGGCGAGTGGCACGCTTGGGCGCGGCTTCCGTTGTGGCTTCCTCGGGATGCTGCATATGGAGATAATCACAGAGCGCTTGCGTCGTGAGTTTAATCTTGAGTTGATAGTTACAATGCCCACCACAGTATATGAAGTGACGTACAAGGATGCAAAAGGAAATAAAAGAGTGGAGAATATATACTCACCAATGAAGTTCCCTGATGACAATCAATATGAGGGCATACGAGAGCCTTGGGCAGAGCTGAGTATAATAATACCAAGCGAGAGGATAAGCGGAGTGATGCAGCTATTGCATGAGCATGAGTCTGAGGTAGTAGATACGCGCACAATGCCAGATGGGCGCACCGAGCTGGTGGCGCATATGGCACTGCGTGAGATGATGCGCAACTTTTTTGATAAGCTTAAGAATGTCTCAAGCGGCTTTGCCTCACTCTCATACAAGCCTATAGGCATGCGCGAGGCCAATGTGACACGCTTAGACATACTAATAGCAGAGGAGGTGAGCCCGGCTTTTACTCGTATTGTCTCTAAGAGGCGTACGCGCGAGGAGGGAGATAAGATGGTAGAGAAGCTAGAGAAGGTGCTGCCGAAGCAGCAATTTGTGCTCAAGATACAGGCCAAGGCAAGCGGCAGCATCATAGCCAGTAGGCGCAAGAGTGCCATGCGCAAGGACGTGACGGCCAAGCTCTATGGTGGAGACGTAAGCCGCAAGAACAAGCTCTTAGATAAACAAAAGAAGGGTAAGAAGGCCGCGCTAGCGCGCGGCACTGGCTCTGTACATATCCCACACGACACCTTCCTTAAGGTATTGCAAACGGATTAGTATGATATAATATTGCACTATGGTAAAAGCAAAGAGCATATTGCTAAACAAATCTATACTCACTACCGCACTCTTTGCGGTAGTCGTATTTGCTGGTGGGGTGCTGGTGGGCGCTAAGCATATTGGCTCTCGCATGTTGCCAGGCTCGGTGAGTGCAGCTATATATGCAGATGCCCCAGACAATATAGACATGACTCCAGTGTGGAAGGTGTGGCACCTCTTAGATGAGCGCTTTGTAGATGCATATTATGAGGAGAATAGTGATGGCGAAGATGAGCCTACAGAGGCAGAGAAAATGCAAAAGAAGATTTGGGGCCTAGCCCAAGGCCTAGCAGCAAGCGCAAACGACCCATACACCATCTTTATGCCACCAAGTGATGCAGAGATGTTTGCTGATGACATCAGCGGCGAGTTTGAAGGGGTTGGCATGGAGATAGGGCTACGCGATGGCTTACTCACTGTGGTCTCTCCGCTTAAGGGTACTCCAGCCTTTAGAGCAGGGCTCAAGGCCAAAGATAGGATAATGAAGATAGATGGCAAAGAGACTAAAGGCATGTCTGTCACAAACGCAGTAAAGAAGATCCGTGGCCCCAAGGGTACAGATGTGGAGTTTGGTGTATTGCGCGAGGATGCTGCAGGGTTACTAGAGATTACAGTGACGCGAGATGTGATAGACATCCCCACAATAGAGACGCGCACGCTGCCTACTGGTGAGTTTGTTATAGAGTTGCTACACTTCTCTGCCAACTCATCTGAGCTCTTTAGGCAAGCTCTTGTAAAGTTCCAAAAGGCCAATACAGACAGGCTTATCATAGACCTGCGTGGCAACCCTGGAGGCTACTTGGGTGCAGCCACCAGTATGGCAAGCTGGTTCCTACCTAAGGGTGAGATTGTGGTAACTGAGGATTATGGTAATGGTGGTAAAAAAGTTGTACACAGGAGCCAAGGGATGAACATCTTTAGTGATAAGCTTAAGCTTGTGATATTAGTAGATAAGGGCTCTGCCTCAGCTAGCGAGATACTCTCTGGAGCTTTGCGCGAGCATGGCAAGGCTACACTTATTGGCACTAACACCTTTGGCAAGGGCTCTGTGCAAGAGCTTATAGACATCACAGATGACACCTCTCTGAAGGTGACAGTGGCGCGTTGGTTGCTGCCTGGTGACGTGCATATTAGCAAAGATGGCATAGAGCCGGATATTAAAGTAGACTTTAAGCAGCTACTAGAAGATAGCGGCAGAGACAAATTTGATGAAGATGAAGACCCAATAATGGACAGGGCAGTAGAGTACTTTAAGACGGGGGAGTAGGATATTGTGTGTCGTCGTTGAGGCCGTTCCTCTTAATGTCGTGGCCGCGTAGCCACACCCAACCGAACCACAACACTATTCAGGCAATGGCACCACTCCTGCGGAGCTGCCAACAGTCCTCGGATTTTGCACTCAACAGCGAGGTCGAACCTCGCTGTTGAGTGGCCAGCCAAAATCCTGCGGATGGCCGTCATAGTGTTGTGGTTCTGCTCCCTTACTAAAGCTCGTGATATTAAAAAACGCCGAGGTTCAACCTCGGAGTTGAGTGAGTAGGTAAAAAGAAAAGCCGGAGACTGGAGTGGGTCTCACGGCTTGTTTTCCTCATATATACGATTGTCACTCCTGTTTCTCGCTCCAAGTAACTACCGATGAGGGACACTTCGGGCCAATATGGCCGCTCTATTTGGTGAGTACCTCATATAACTCACCCCAAACGTCCTCATGCACAAGGACATTCAGGATTGATAAACAGATAACTGAGGTCCAGTCATCTAACGTCCACCAATCCGACACAAGTATTCTCGGTCTGTAGCCACCCGATGGTGACTGACGACCACTCTTTATGTTTTGAGAGACAGATTTCTGCCACCCACACACGACCCACAGTTGGCCACGTGCGATGCTATGATAGCACAATATAAATATTTGTCAAGGCAAAAACTGCTTGAACCATGTGCCTAGCTTTTTTAATGGTTTGGTGATGCTTGAGAGGGTGTTGCTCTCACTGGCATTGGCTGCACCCCATATGCACAGGCCGTAGGCCACAGAAAGCTCTGGGTGCCCTGTGACCTTCTCTGCATGAGCATACACAACCTTGGCCGGTAGCTTGAGAGCCTCTTTAGCATACTCCACTATGCCTTGCTGCCTGGCGCCACCGCCGGTGAGCAACACTCCAGAGGGGAGTATGGGGGCGCTCTCTATAGACTTGACAACCTTCTTAACCTCGGCAAATAGCTTAGCAAAGGTGCGGGCCGTGACCTTGTCTACAGAGGCTTGAGAGTGCTTGCCACCGACTAGTGTACCCTTCTTTATCTGCTCTGCCTCATTAGTAGAGACCTTGAGCTCTACTGCCAGCGCGTTTGTTATATCATTAGAGCCTATTGGGATTACCTTGAGAGCTATGGGCGTGTTGCTCTCGTAGGCTATCACATCAGTACTCTCTGCGCCTATGTCTAAGAGTATGCATCCTTGCATCTTTTGTGGAGTGCTCACAGCAGAGAAGCTAGACGCCAGCGGACCCGCTGTCACATCTACCACCTCTACGTTTGCATCCTCTACCACACTTACAAAGTCTTCTATATGGCTCTCGAGCGCATGCACTAGCATAAGAGTGCTCTCTAGCTTAGTGCCACGCATGCCAAGTGGCTCGCATAAGGCCACCTCACCATCTATGTGATGTGCTAAGGGTATGTCGTGCAGGGTCTTTTTATTTGTGAGCTCAGCATCGGCCTCTTTAGAGGCACTGCGGAGGGCCTTCTCTATGTCGCTCTCGGTGATGGTAGAGTCACTGTTGCGCACATATGCTGTGCCTGTGCTGAGAGTGCCAGCAAGACTGATGCCTCCTATAGAGAGGTATGCTTGGGTTGGGCGTAATCTTGTGTTTTTTACAGTATTATCTAAGGCTTTGCGTATACTCTTGGCCGCTGCCGGAGCATCTACTATATAGCCATTGCGCAAGCCATCAGAGGGTGCAGTGCCTACACCTAGTACATTTAGCTCACCACTCTCTAGCTGCTCTGCCACCACCACCTTGATGGTGCGTGTGCCTATGTCTATGCCTGTGATGATATCATTACTCATTATGGTTTTATCTTAGCCCTAGCTTGTGCCCATATATTTCTTAAAATATTTTTGTTCTAGTCTCTCCATTGTACCGCCATGGCTGTACTCTGCCAAGTGCAAGCATCCGTGGATAAGTAAGTAGGCAATATGCTGTGTAGGAGTGTGGTTAAACTTGACGGCCTCGCGTGCTGCCTTGCGCACATTGATAAAGACCTCCCCAGAGGAGCTTGTGAGTGGGAAGGAGAGTACATTAGTAGGGTAGTCACGCCCCTTGTGCTCTTTGTTGAGCCTCTTGCCGAGCTTGTCACCTATGAGCACTATAGAGAGCTCGTACTTGCGTGGCAATATATCAGAGGCGATATCAACAAAAGGCACACGAGGTGCCTTGCTGCGTATTGTTTTGCTTATACTTACACTCACCATAATGAGTGCAGTATAGCAGAATATTAGCGCTTTATCACGCGGCCACGAGCATTGACTAGCACTTTGCCGTCTTTGATGTCTTGCTCTAGTTGTGCCTTGCGACCCATCTTGCGGAGCTTTGCCTGCTTATTACGCAATGCAGAGACGTTACGGTCAAAGTAGCGCTTCTTCATCTTTAGGTGGCGTACTATACCAGTGCTAAACATTGCACGAGAGAACTCACTCAATATGCGTGGAGTGCTCTTACTGCTGTCTTTTTTTATTTCTACGTTTGTTGCCATTGCGCGCTATACTACCTTATCTTTGCAACTTTTTCAAGTGTGCTATCAGCTTACCTGTTGGCATCACCACTTGCTTGTGTGTTGCTGTGTCGCGTACTATCACAGAGTCTGTTAGAGCCTCCTTTTGTCCTATTATTATCACATGTGGAGCCTCTTTAGCTAAGGAGTAACTCATCTGCTTTGTGAGCTGCTCTTGAGTGAGTGAGTGCCCAACCTTTATGCCAGCGTTATGTAGTATGCCAAGCACTTTGACACCTAATTTTTTAGCACCATCTCCTATTTGAGCAAAGTAAAATTGAGGAGTAGGGAATGAGGTATTCTTAGGCTTGCGCGCACCGCTGCTCTGTACATCTATGGTGATGCCGGCTACCGGTATATGCTTCTTAAAGGCTTTGCGCCCTAGGGCGCTGTATCTACCGCCGTGGGCTAGGGTAGTACCACCACCCTTCAGCTCAAAGAGCGTCTGCTCATAGAAGTCTCCACTGCCTACCACTGAGTTGTCTAATGCATATGGTATACCAGCACATTCTAAATACTCAAGTAAGCCCCATAAGTGCGAGCGACCATCATCATTAAGATAGTCAATAGCTCGTGGACAGTTATTAACTAAGTTATTTTGCATATTACACAAGCGAGCATAAGCGCGCATAGGAGAGACAGCTAAGTCAGCTCGCACTTGTAGAGGTGTATCTTTGGCTATTTTTCTTAGGTGCTTGGTGAGGTCTCTCATATACCGAGTAAATGACTCAGTAGTACCTAGTGAATTAACGTGTACTACAGTATCTTTAATACCAATATCATTAAGTAGAGTATACGCCGCTGCTATAAGAGTGGCCTCGGCAACAGGATTCTCTGTGCCAGCTATATTAAGAGAGAAGCTGTCGCTATTCTTTTTGTCTTGTGTTATGTCATAGCCTAGTATGTGGTCTTCTGAGTCTTGCACATTTTTAGTTGCTAACTTGCGCATTATGGGCAATAGAGAGCGCTCACGAGTATGTGCGTGCAATACCTTATCAGCCGCTCGCAAGCGCTTAGAGGCGAGCTTAGAGAGAGAGTCTTCTAATTTAATAAAGCCAAATGAGTCGGCAATGTCTATGGCGCGCTCAAGCAGCTCGGCCGTATTTTTAATAGGAATGTTCTTAATTTTTAACATTACATTGTAATTTAATATTGAACTTTACCAGGCAAGATGTCTATCTCAGTAAGAGGGAAGAGTCGTACCAGAGCTCTACCTACTATATGCTCTCTTTTTAAGGCTCCCCAATAGCGCGAGTCGGCGCTCTCTTTGCGATTATCTCCTAGTACATAATATTCGTCATCTGATAGTGTCATCTGTGCATCGTCATATTTCTTTTTCTTATCTAGTATATATGGCTCATCAAGAGTGAGGCTGTTGTTGATAGTGACGACTCCTCCTTTGATAGTGACAGTGTCTCCTGGTAGGCCTATTACCCTCTTTATATAGTATCGTTTTGTATCTCCAGGATAGTGAAAGACGATAACCTCGCCTCGCTGCGGCTCTCGCGCAAAGTTGTAGGTGTACTCATCTATTATCAGGTAGTGCCAAGAGTCAAATGTTGGGTACATAGATACTCCGCTGACTATAAATGGCTTGGCAATGTAAGTGCGTATGAGTAGTACTATAGAGAGCATCACTATGCCTGTGATAATGAGTGATAGTATAGATGTCGTACTCTCTTGCTTGCTGTCTCTAGTATTTTGAGCCAAATCTGCTTGTAGAGTAGTCATTGCAGAGTAGTATACTACAAGCATCGCTTGACACCAAACTTGTATGCGTGGGCTGGTGTGGTAATCTTGTAAAATGGACAAAAATGCAGATACAAATTGGCTCGTAGTAGGCCTTGGCAACCCTGGAGCAGAGCATGAGCATACGCGCCACAATATTGGGCGCGATGTTGTAGAGTACTTTCAGCAATGCTTGTTGCCCAGCTTAAGCGCAGAGGTAATTGCATGCACGCATGTGGTGCTGCCAGATACTTATATGAATCTCTCAGGAGGGCCAGTAGCCAAAGCGATGCAGAAGAGCCCGAGCAGTAGACTAATCATAATACATGATGATATTGACCTTCCTTTTGGAGAAGTAAAGGTGAGCGTGAGTAAAGGCTCTGGTGGACAGAGAGGGGTTGAAGACATCATTAAAGCCTTAGGCACTAAAGACTTTGTGCGTGTGCGTGTCGGCATCGTGCCAGTCTTCTTTGGCAAGGCGCGCAAACCGCGCGGCAGCGCGGCAGTCAGCAAGTTTGTACTCAAGCACTTCGGCATACTAGAGCGCAATCGGCTATCAGAGATACTAAGCCGAGCAGGCAAGGCAATAGCTGAAACAATAACAAACAGCCCAGAGAGCGCTATGAATAGGTTTAACTAGACTTGCATATGGTTTATGATATAGTTTATATGGGTTGGGTAGTAAGGTAGATGTGTATTGACACGGTTGAAGACCAGCGGCGCGTACTAAACTAGTGTTGCCCCAACGGCGCTACCCACCCACTTTTTAGAATCAAAAGAACCGTCTCACGGATGTGAGACGGTTCTTTCTAATATCGAGTAAGTATTAACTACTCTGCTTTCTTATATACCAACGTCATCTTGCGATTGTCTGGCTCAAAGATTG
>CAZWWY010000002.1:0-1064 GCA_964637785.1 uncultured Candidatus Saccharibacteria bacterium | reverse complement strand
TACTCTGCTTTCTTATATACCAACGTCATCTTGCGATTGTCTGGCTCAAAGATTGAGATAGTAAACTCATAGGGCATACCAAGTTTAAGCTCGCCTTGTAGTGTGGTCTCATCACCAAACTCAGAGATATGCACTAGGCCGGCTACCCCCTCCTCTATAGAGGCGAGTGCGCCATGCTGATTGTACTTGATGATTACAGCGTTTACCTTGTCACCTTGCTTGTACTTATCCTTCGCTAGCGTCCACGGATTCTCCTTAAGAGCCTTGATCGAGAGTGATATCTTATTGTCTTTTATCTCTATAATCTTGATCTTCACTGAGTCTGCTGGCTTATAGAGCTCCTTAGGGTTGTCTACCAAGCCCCAGTCCATCTCAGAGATGTGCACCAAGCCCTCCATGCCGCCCTCTACACGTACAAAGGCGCCAAAGTCTGTGACTCCAGTGACCTCGCCGTCTAGCTCGTCTCCTATTGCGTACTCCTCTATGCTCTTGGTTGGAGTGTCGCTTGCTTGCTTGAGAGCTGCGCCGCCCTTCTCAGAGAAGATAATCTTACCCTCTTGTGGGTCGGCAGTGATCATTGTAAGAGTAAGAGTCGTGCCTATAAGACCCTTAAGCTCTGTAAAGATCTTGTCTTTATCGCCATCTAGCACCTTAGGATAGTGCTCTGCAGAGAGCTGGGATGCCGGCAAGAAGCCAGACATACCCTGCCACTCTACTATGAGGCCTCCCTTGTTTGCATCTTTAACAGGTAGCTCTAGCGGGGTCTTCTCCTCTAGGGCCTTGGCTGCATCGCTCCATATCTGCTTTTGCCTTGCCTCACGCAATGAGACCTCTATATAGCCGTCTTTGTTCTCTACCATTACAATCTTGGCCTCTATTGAGTCGCCTATACCTAAGTTCTTAAGCATGTCTCTTGCAGAGAGATACTCACGACCGTAGATTACCGCAGTACCATACGGGTGTAGGTCTATATATATACGCCCACGGTCAATGTTGACTATTGAGCCCTCTACTGTGTCTCCGATTGTTAGTGACTCTGGGGTATCGTTTACTAATGTGTGCAT
>CAZWWY010000001.1:22255-38566 GCA_964637785.1 uncultured Candidatus Saccharibacteria bacterium | reverse complement strand
GAGAGTATCAAAAGAGATACTAAGTCTAGACTTCTGGAACAACCGATGTGAAGACCACAAACAAGGCAAATGCAAGTATTGTGAGTTGAGAGATTTAATGAGGTAACAGAATTTTATGACGGGAGAAGACAAAGAAACTGGAATAAAATTCGATGACAGAGGCATAGGCATATCCAAAGACTTATTGGGTGTATTTGAGTATCTTATGTATATTGAGAAAGACATAAAAGAGATTTTTTTATATGAAAAAAAGATAGAGGAGTGTTTTGAGTACTATCGTGATATGGTAGATTTTGCAGGATACGTAAGTAAACATCTAGATAAAAATAAGTCAATGGGTAATTTTTCCTTCAAAAAAGATCATCTTAATTTTAAAGAAAATATTCAAACAAATAGACCTGTGATGTCGCAAATGGTTGTATTATTTGCAGCACTCGAGGCACTTTTTATACTTTATCTGAGTTTTGAATATGAAGAAAGTAATGAAGATAAATTGCGAAAATTATCCATGGATAATAGTAGAGAAATATTTAAAAAATTTATAACAGAGTTTATCCTCACTGAAGAAAATATCTTTTATAAAGAAAACTATTCAGATTTTAAAAGATTAAATGCAACCATTCTTTTAGACTTAAGAAATAGTCTAAGCCATGGCTTTGCCTTACCTAGTGGTAGAATGTTGACAGTATCATCACACATACTGCTGAGGAGGAAACATAGGGTTTTGGAAGAAAAAATTGGAACACTATTAACAATAGTGCCTGAGGAATTTTTTGAGCTAACTAAGTCAGCAAATATTTTATTGATCAGAAAATGGAGTAATATGAGTAAGGATAATAATATCCGCTTTTCTAAAAAGATAGACTTTACGAAAAGACTAGTGAAAAAAATAGGTCCGAAAATTATAAATGACGAAGACTTAGTAATAAAAAACCAAGATAAAATTAAACAACCTTTTTAATTATGAAGAAATATCGAAGAAATAATGCATGTTATGAGACTGACGAAGGTATATATTTCTACACTCCAAAGTATTATGCGCTTGATAATTTTGCTGCTTTTCAAGTTGAAATTTGGGGCAGTATCTTTGCTACGAGTGAGCACGCGTACCAGTGGAAGAAATATGATGGAAGCGCACCTGAGATAGCTGAACAAATACTAAACGCCACAAGCCCAAATGCAGTAAAGAACATTTCTGATGTACATAAGTCAGAGGTTGATCCTGATTTTGACAAGCTTGCTGTGATGGAGGAGATACTTAGGACAAAGCTTGCACAACATGACAAGGTGCGTAGGGTATTAGTAGAGACTGGGAAGAAGACAATATATGAAAACTCACCAACTGATAATTATTGGGGGATAGGTGATGGCAGTGGTCAAAATGTATTAGGGGAGTTATGGATGAAATTACGTTCCGAGATTATTGCGTAACCTCGTCACGCAATTCTTCAACTCTCTCACTCACATTCATAACATCAAAGAGGCCAGAGCCGAGGGCTAGGCGAGTTGCTCCGGCCTCTATTAGCTCCTTTACATTTTCTAGCTTTACGCCACCGTCTACACTTATCGGCATCGTGGGCTTTGCTGAGCGTAGCTGACTAATCTTGTCAAAGACCAACGAGGAGAGTACTTGCCCTCCATAGCCAACCTTCTCTATACCCATAATCTGCACATAAGAGAAGGGGTGGTACTGCAGTAAGGCGAGTACATCGTCTATATTGTCTTGCAAGTGTACACCAAGGCCAATCTCTAGATACTCACTGTGCTTTGTGATTAGTGAGTTAAAGATATCCTCCCAGTTGGAGCTGCTACCAAAGTGCAGTACAAGTCGCTTTGCTTTTGTAAGCTTTATGGCTTGTAACCATTTTTTAAATCTGCCTTTGATAGGCGTATCCCAGTCTATCATCATATCTAGCTCTAGAGACATCTCTTGCGTTAGTAGGGCGATGCACTTGGCGCTAGAGGGGCAACCAGCAGACATAAAGGTCTTGCTAGGCACAAAGCGCCCATCGCATATATCTATTTGTACAAAATCTACCAGCTTACTCACTTCAGATATTTTATCCTCTATGTCTTCAGGGCGTCTTTCTAATATGGCTGCATTAATCTCTATCATTGTATAATTATAGCATAGGTAATAGATACATGTTAAAATTGTTATTATGAAATTAAGTGGAGAATTAAAAGCAAGAGGTTTTATCAACCAATTTTCTGGTGAGAGCTTAGAGAAGATTTTAGATGGTGAGAAGCGTACCTTTTATCTTGGAGTAGATCCTACAGCAGACTCTATACATATAGGCAACTTAACAGTGTATATGATGATGCGTCATATTGCTGATGCTGGGCATAATATTATTTTGTTAGTCGGTGGTGGTACGGCTTTGCTTGGAGACC
Organism: uncultured Candidatus Saccharibacteria bacterium; assembly: GCA_964637785.1. Taxonomy (GTDB): domain Bacteria; phylum Patescibacteriota; class Minisyncoccia; order Phycocordibacterales; family UBA2100; genus S139-169. The sequence goes on along the minus strand of CAZWWY010000001.1, from coordinate 36,172 downwards.
CTCGAGATACTCAGGAGAGAGCTTTGTCTGATGAGACAGAGGTAATAGAGAGAGTAGAGAAGTTAAAGAGGCAGGTCTCAGGACTCTTAGATACGGAAGTAGAGGTAGTGAATAATGCAGACTGGCTTACCAAATTAGGACTTATAGATTTTATGCGAGAGATAGGTAAGTTATTGACCATTAATCAAATGATTAAAAAAGAGATTATAGCCAAGCGATTAGCAGATGAGAGTCCAATATCATACACAGAGTTTGCTTATGCTCCACTGCAGGGATATGATTTTCTTCACTTGTACCAAAAGTATGACTGTACTGTACAGGTCGGAGGTTCAGACCAGTGGGGTAATATGATGACAGGAGTAGAGATAATTAAGAAGAAAATAGGTGGTGAAGCATTTGTGCTCACTGCCCCCTTGATAGTAGATAAGGCAAGTGGTAGAAAGTTTGGCAAAAGTGAGGATAATGCAGTGTGGCTTAACCCTGAGATGACGAGTCCATATGTTTTTTATCAGTTTTGGCTTAATGTGAGTGATGAGGATGTTATAGAGCGTCTTAAAATATATACATTACTAGGTCTTAGTGAGGTGGCAGAATTAGAGAAGAAGACGCAAGAGGCCCCACAAGAGCGTGCTGCACAGAAGGCTCTTGCATATGAGGTCACCAAGTTTGTACATGGTGAGGAGACCACTAACTCTGCTAAGGCTGTGTCAGAGGTGCTCTTTGGCGGTAAGGAGGAGGCAGAGCTAAGTGAGACAGAGGTAGAGATACTAAAGAACGAGGCACCAACATATAAGATAAATAGTGAAGACACACTCGTGGATGTCTTGGTGGGTAGTGAGCTGGTGAACTCTAAGACAGAGGCACGTAGTATGATAGAGCAAGGCGCGGTGAGTATAAGTGGGGTTAAGATTACAGACACAGCCTTTGATATAAATAAGAAAGACCTAGAGAATGGTATAGCAATATTACGTAAAGGTAAAAAACAGTTGAAGGTACTCACTCTTTAATGTACAATACTCGCTACTATGGGTAAGGATTACTACAAAATATTAGGTGTGGAGCGAGGGGCTTCTGAGGCTGAGATTAAAAAAGCTTTTCGTAAAATGGCACATAAGTACCATCCTGACAAAAAAGATGGTGACGAGAAAAAGTTTAAAGAGGTGAGTGAGGCATATGCAACCCTTGGAGATAAGAAGAAGCGCTCAACATATGACATGACAGGTGGCGCAAGTACCGGCGGAGGCTTTGGTGGTGGTGCAGGTGGGGCACGAGCAGGAGGCTTTGACTTCTCTGACTTTGCACAACAGCAGGCAGGCGGATTTGGCGGCGGGGCACAGCACTTTGAGTTTGACCTTGGCGACATTTTTGGTGGTGGAGGCGGTTTTGGGGGCTTTGGCGGCGGGCAGCGCGAGCGTCGTGGTAGAGACATACAGATGGACTTAGAGCTCACACTAAGTGAGGCAATGCTCGGCACAGATAAAGAGATAAGGATAAGAAAAGTTAGTGAATGTAAAAAGTGTAATGGCACAGGCGCCAAGGATGGTAAGACGGAGACATGTAAAGCTTGTGATGGTAAGGGTAGCGTAAAGCGCGCCCAACGCACGCCTTTTGGTACTATTAATATGAACTCCGCTTGCAAAGATTGCCAAGGGCTTGGGCATACAGTGGTAGACAGCTGTGGAGAGTGCTCTGGCGCAGGAGTATACAAGCAAGAGTATGTGACGAAAGTGAAGATACCGGCTGGCATACAAGATGGTCAAGGCTTACAGGTGCATGGAGGTGGAGAGGCTGTGCGCAGCGGCACACCAGGAGACCTCATAGTGCGAGTACACATAAATGTGCCAAGCAGGCTAAACAAAGAGCAAAAAGAGGCAATAGAAAAACTACGCAAAGTAGGATTATAATAGTGTATAATATAAAGACATGATAATTACATACCATAGCGGCGGATTTATAAAGATTACAAGTGGTGATACCACAATAGCGCTCAACCCGATTAGTAAAGAGTCAAAGCTTAAAGAAACAAAGTTTGGAGCAGACCTTGCCTTTATCTCTATAAATCATGAGGACTGCAATGGTGTTGATTCTGTGACTCGCTCTGGTAAAGATATATTCGTTATAGATGGTCCTGGTGAGTATGAGGCTAATGGCATCTTTGCTAAGGGTATACAAACAGAGAGTAAGTATGGGCTTAAGGATAATGACGATAGTAGGATTAATACAATATACTCATTGCATCTTGAGGATGTGCACTTAATGCACTTGGGAGCAATAAGCAACGAGAAGCTTACGGGCAAGATGCTTGACGGTATAGACAATGTAGATATACTCTTTGTACCAATAGGAGGAGACGGCATGATAGACGCAGCTGTGGCAAATAAGATTGCAAACTCTTTAGAAGCAAAGATGGTTGTACCAATCTTTTATAACGATGCCTCTCTTGAGACATTCTTAAAAGAGGCTAGCGCAGAGGGTACAAAGCCTGTAGAAAAACTAGTAATAAAGAAAAAGGACATAGGAGAAAAAACTGGCGAAGTAGTAATCCTTGAGGCATAATCACATCATGCACTTTAAGCAAAATAAGAAGAACAATAAAAAGTTTTGGAATCGTCAGTACGATAAAAAGCATAATAAAAATGCGGCAAGCAACTTAGCCATCTCTACAAAGCCAAGTGGTGACTTGGTAAAGTTTTTGCATTGGTATGATAAGTACAATGCAAAACATGGCGCAATAATACAATTAGGAGAGGGGAGTAGTGTGTATGACATAGGGTGTGGCAATGGGCGCAACTTGATATATCTAGCTAAGGAGTTTGATATGGTTGGCTCAGGATTCGACATCTCTAAAGAGGCAATAGACAGTGCCGTGCAAGAGAGCACCGGACTTAACTTGAAGTATAAGGTGTGTGCAATGGATGGTACTATAGATATGCCAGACGACTCTGTAGACTTAGTACTAGATATGATGGCAAGCCACTTCCTTAATGCCGATGGTAGAGAGGTGCTGCGTAGTGAGATTGTGCGCGTGCTAAAGCCTGGAGGATGGCTCTTTTATAAAACGTTTTTACTTGATGAAGACAGGAATGCTAAAAAGCTCTTGCGGGAGTATCCCTCTGGAGAGGAAGGGAGCTATGTGCATCCGCACATGGGTGTAGCCGAGCATGTGAGTACCGAGAGTGAGCTGCGCGAGGTGTATCGGCAGAGCTTTATACTACACAAAGTACTTAAGTCACATAAGCATATCAAAAATGGCAGAGCAAATAAAAGGAGGAGTATAGTCCTCTATGCTGAGTTAAAGTAATTAAGCAACAACCTCCACCTTGCGGCGTCGGAATGTCTTACCTGTAAAGTTGGTCTTACGTGCATTGATGAACTTTACAATACCGCTCTTAAGAGCATATAGAGTATGATCTTTGCCTATGCCTACGTTTGCACCGGCTAGTACCTTAGTACCTCTTTGACGTACTATTATTGAGCCCTCTTGGGCTTTTTGACCGTCGCTTAACTTTATACCCAAATACTGTGCATTTGAGTCTCGTAAGTTTTTTGATGATCCACCGGCTTTTTTATGTGACATAATGTATAATACGTTTAATGCGCAGTAGTATAAAAGAAATCATAGAGAAAATCAAGCACTTTCTCACCAATGTGCCACAAGATGCTCTGTGGGCCGTTATTGTAATTCTTATTGGTTTTGCAGCTTTTGGTCTTGGTAGACTTTCTATTTTAGATGAAAATAAAGAGCCGATAAAACTCTTATATAATAATACACTTAGTAAACAACCTAATGTGGTATTACAAGGTGTTGTAGTAGTCTCTAAGAGTGGTAGTAAGTATCATTATCCTTGGTGTGGTGGGGCGTTACGTATAAAAGAGTATAATAAAAGATGGTATGCTAGTATAAGAGAAGCAAGAGCGGCAGGGTACTCTCCCGCCGGTAACTGTAAGGGATTAAAATAAAATAATTTGTGTTTGTGTTCTGCTGCTGGTACAATAAATATAATGTTAGTACTAGACATAGAGGCATCGGGGTTAGATTATAAAGAGAGCTCTATAGTAAGCATTGGTGCATTAGACTTAGACAATCCTACCAATCAATTTTATGCAGAGTGTAAAGTGTGGGACGGGGCACACATTACAGAGGAGGCTCTGTTTGTGAATGGCTTTAGTAGAGAGGAGGTGCTAGACCCGGCAAAGATGACAGAGGCTGAGCTAGTGCGCAACTTTATAAATTGGAGTAAACAAATAAAAAAAGACAAAACCTTTGCAGGGCAAAATGTATCTTTTGACAGAGATTATGTGCAAGCAGCATGCAAGAGGGCAGGGGCGGAGTATCCTTTTGCACATCGTACCATAGACACACACTCACTTGCTTGGATGCACCAGATAAAGCGTGGCTTGCAACCACCTATAGATAAAGAGCATAAGCGCAGCGCACTTAATCTTGATGCAATACTTAATTATTGCGGCATACCAGAAGAGCCTAAGCCACACAATGCACTTACTGGGGCATTGAGTCATGCTGAGGTTATCTCAAGATTGCTGTTTGATAAGAAGCTCCTCTCGGAGTTTGAGCAGTTTGATATTCCATGGGAAGAATAATGCACAGAGACGCAACAAAACATGGTATAGACATATCAAAAAGTCGCCTAGACGATATAGATAGGGAAGTGCTGAGGTTTGCTCTGTGTTATAAGGGTAAAAAGGTGGCGGTGGATATAGGCTGCGGCTATGGCAGGGTGTCTATAATATTGGCACTCATGGGTTTTGATATTTACTTAATAGATATTCAAGATTTGTCTGAGTATTTTAAGAGAGTGGGGGAGGCACTAGACATCTCAGATAAATTACATTTTATACATAAGGATATATCAGAGATAAGAGGGGAGGACCTCCCTACTGATATTGTAATTGCAATCTCACAACGCACTTTGCATCATGTGCAATATGCAGACGCACAACATATATTAAAACTGGTACATAATAAGATGATAAATGGAGGCAAGTTGTTTCTGTCTCTCTCTGGTATAGAGAGCAAGCTAGCAGAGGTCTACAAGTGTGCTGACTCCCCTGTCGCAGAGAGATTTTGCGAGGTAGGGGAGGTAGGTAAGAGGGTCTATAGTATTAATGGTAAAGTATGCTTGTATAATCAACAAGAGGCCGGAGAGATGGTAAAGAGGGCAGGGCTTGAGTTGAGTAGAGTTTATAAATCTGCTTTTGGTAATATAAAATTGATTGCAAGTAAGGTGTAGAGGTACTAATAGACAAGTACACTAACTGTCGCACAATATACCTTTTGCGACAGTTAGCTTATTTTCTTATATATTTATAAATAATCTAGTGGATTAAGATATGCTTTTGTAGGAGCTATGGGTACACGAGCGTTGGTGCAGTTTGTGCGTTTTTTTACATCTCCCATACGCATTACACGTACCCCACTAGTCGCATACACTCCTAAGTGTAAATGCGGGCCTGTAGAGTATCCTGTATTACCAGAGTAGCCTATACGCTGGCCAAGTACCACACTCTCCCCTGCAGATACAGAGATTTTAGAAAGGTGAGCATAGAGTGTAGACAACCCGTTGCCGTGATCTAAGAGAATCCACTTTCCATAAGAGTAGCATCCGTTATAAATATCAGTATTACCAACCTCTACAACTACACCACCTTGAGCAGAGTTGACCCTAGTACCTATCGTTGCTCTTAGATCTATACCATTATGCCCTCTACCATTATAAGCTCCAGAGTTAGCAAACTTGGTATTACCAAAGTATTGAGTGATGTAAACAGTGCTTAGAGGCCACTTGAGGGCCTCCTCCCCTGCCCCAGGTAGAGAGTTTTTATCTAAAACATATTTTAAGCGAGTCTCAAAGGCAAATAGCTCTGCTTCAAATTCTTCTTTAGCTTTGCGTTTTTGAGTCAGTATCTTTTGGTACTCGCTCTCCTTATTTTTTGTCATGCGTAATAGAGAGTTCTTTGCATTACGATTTATATCTAGTACCCTTTTCTCACTGGAGAGCTCATCTTTATCTGCCGAGAGTACTCTTTTCTCTGCTTCACTCTTGTCTTTTGAGTCTTCAAGATTAAGCTGCTCTTGCTCTAGTGCAACTACCCTATCGCCTACCACAGATTGAAACTGTCGTAGAGACTCTACGGCACTCCATGTACTGGCCACATTCTCACTCTTTAATAAGATTTCTATTAAAGACTCATTCTCAGCTTCATACATCCTGCGTATTGCTTGTGCTAGGCCAGCAGAGCCATTTTTAATTTTGGATACATGTTGAGATATTTGCTCAGCCAAAGATAAGATACTGTTTTTAGTTTTAGAGATTCTATTTTCTACTAATCTTATATTGGCATTTGTTTTTTTACGAGAGATATCTAATACATAGATAGTGTTTTGTAAAGTCTTCTTCTCTCCTTGTATTTTGGTTAAGTCGCGTTTATATTTTTTAATTTCTTGTTCTATTTTTTGTATTTCTCCACGGTTGCCACTTATTTGAGTACGTAACTTCTCGGCAGTCTCTGCGCTCACCAAGTGCACAATAGGTAAGCTCAGTAAAATAATCAAAAAACTCAATAAAAATCCTCGCATTGTGCCATTATAACATATTATTAAAAGGCCTTCACAAGCTTCTTATAAGATTATAATACCTCAATAGAATTAGATGTGGATTGCAATCTTTTTATAGTATCTTCTTTACCCAATATAAATGCAACTATAAACGGGTCTGGCGAGCGGTCTGCTCCGGTGAGGCTATAGCGCATAGGCCAGAGTACATCTGCTCTGCCCTGCTTGCTAGCATAATCCCATATTGCATTTTTAATCGTATTATCGTCACTTTTAGAGTTAGTTGCATTTGCCCAGTCTGTGTCAGATACTTTGCTTAGTAATTCGATAATTTTATTAAGGTGTTTTATGGTGTTCTCTTTAGTGCTCTTTTTCCACACTACTTTTGCTACATCAAGCTCGCTAGCACCAGTTAGCCAACCTAACTCACTATCACATATATCTTGTACATCCCCCCACTTATTGATGCGCTCTTTTATTATAGTGTGTAGTATTACTTTTTGTACTTCTTTACTTGCTGAGCTCAAAAAGTTCTGTACATCTTTTGTAAGATACTTTGAGACTCTACACTCGTATTCAGTATCACTTAGTTGCAATAAGTAATGCCTATTTATAGAGTCGAGCTTCTCATAAGAGAACATTGCAGGGGCTTTGTGTACTCCAGAGAGAGTAAAGGCTTTGGCGAGCTCATCTTTAGTATAGTACTCTCTATCATCTCCTGCGCTCCAGCCTAGTAGTGCCAAGTAGTTGACTATAGCCTCTGGCAAGTAGCCAGCCTCTGCAAACTCTTGATAGGTTACTGCTCCGTGGCGTTTGCCAAGTTTCTTTTTATCCTCTCCTATTATGAGCGGCAAGTGTGCATAGTGAGGCACAGAGCCCCCCAGTGCCTCTATAAGCAGTATCTGGCGAGGCGTGCTTGTTATGTGGTCTTCTCCACGGATTATGTGTGTGACGCCCATAGCTATGTCGTCTACTACAGCAGTCAGGTGGTAGAGGGGGCTCTCAAGAGAGCGAGCTATCACAAAGTCTCCAAAGTCTGTAGTATCTATTGCTATCTCCCCTCTTACCTCATCTATAAATGTAATCTCTTTATTTGGATTTTTGAATCTTATTACATTACCACTACCATTTTTAGCTTCTTCTCCTACATATGCATCTCCTTGCTCCATCAGTTGAGCTATAGCTTTTGTGTATAGCTCTCCCCTCTCACTTTGCCTGTATGGTCCGTGGTCAAAGGTGATACCGAGCGCATTAAGCGTCTCTAATGCTACTTGCTCGTACTCCTCTTTACTGCGCTCAGTGTCAGTATCCTCAAAGCGCATGTAAATCTCAGACTCCCCACCCCCGAGCTGATGATGCTTAGCAAAGAGGTAATTAAAGAGCATAGTGCGTATATTACCAATATGCAACCTGCCAGTTGGTGATGGAGGGTAACGCACTATTACTTTGTTTGTTGCTTCACTACTCATGCTCTAGGGCTGTTTTTAATATTATATTTGCTATTTTATGAGCGGCATCTGGCTTTGCAAAGGCTTTTGCTGCTTTGCTCATATTCTCCACTAATGTTGGGTCTTGCATTATGTGGTCTATCTCGTTTATGAGTATTGAAGGCTCTAGGTTCTTTTGCTTTATTACTACTGCCGCACCAGAGTTGGCGTAAGAGAAGGCGTTTTTGGTCTGGTCATGAGAGACGTCCTCGGGTATAGGGATGATGATGCTTGGGAGGCCCCAGCTAGCAACCTCAAATATAGTGTTAGAGCCGGCACGCATCACCATTATGTCGGCAGCTCCGGCACTCATACGCATTGCTAAGGTGTTTAAGAAGCCGAATGAACGGTACCTGCCCTCATGAGGATGGTCTTTAAGTATCACTTTTGCTATGCCAGAGACAGTCTCTAAGTTTGTCTGCCCGGTTTGGTGTATAACTTGATATTTATTGAGTAGCTGTGGTAGTGCATCTAGCACTACACTATTAATAGATGTAGCACCTTGAGAGCCACCGAGTATAAAGATAGTCGGCACGCCAGCCTCTAAGTTTAGATACTCATAGGCGCCCTCCTCTGCAGGTTTTTGTATAGTGGATCTTACCGGATTGCCTGTTAGTGCAATCCTCTCTCTAGGTGTCTTAGGGAAGAGTCTAGAAACTCCGGGGTATGAGATAGCCACCCACCTAGCAAAAGATGATGCTAGCAAGTTGGCACGCCCTGGGGAGGCATCACTCTCGTGTATTATTACCGGTATACGTAATAGTCTTGCTGCCAGCACTGTTGGCACACTAGCATAACCACCTTTACTGAAGATAACATCAGGGTAGAGGATAAAGAGCTGCCACAATGCCTTAAATGTACCAAAGAGCACCTTAAATATATCTAATACATTGCGCACAGAGAAGTATTTGCGCACCTTGCCAGACTGCGCATGTAAGAATGTGATATTGTGTTCTTCTAAAGCGGCTTTGTCATACTCCTCTATGCCGATATAGTAGAGAGCTGGTTCTATCAATTTTTGCTCTTCTGCAATTTTATATATCTCTGTAGCTACAGCCATAAGAGGATAAAAGTGCCCCCCGCTCCCACCACCTGTTAATACAATTTTCATATTTAGTTATTTTTAGGTCTCATAAGTGGGAAGAGGCTTGTCTCTCGTATACTCTTGTCCATTAAGAAACTGAATAAGCGCTCAGACACACCAAAGCCAAATGTTGGTGGCATGCCATGTTCTAGGGCTTCTATATACGAGTCATCTGCCATCTGAGCCTCATTATCTCCAGCATCTCGCAGAGCTTGCTGTATATTAAAACGCTCTCGTTGATCTACAGGGTCATTAAGCTCGCTAAAGCCCTTGCCCATCTCGCTACCTGCCAAGATAACCTGGAATCTCTCAACTATACGCGGGTCTACTTTGCTAGACTTGGCTAGAGGCTCTAGATATTTTGGTACTCCTATCAAAAAGCCTGGCCCAGCAAACTCTTTACGGATAGACTTCCATAACATGTCTATGCCTTTACCGATACCGGTACTCTTTGGGTCATACTTTATATTTAACTCTGAGAGCTTTACCATTACATCATCCAGTGACACCTCAAGAGGATTTATATCAAAACGCTCTTTAATAATCTCTGTAAAGTTATACTCAACCCAATCTGTATCTAAATCGATGTCGTACCCTTTAATAGTAAACTTACTAGTACCAAACACCTCTTTAGCAACCCGTCTATATAATTCTTTAATCATATCCATACCTTTTGTATAGTCTGAATATGCTTCATAAAACTCTAGTTGGGTATAGTCTTGTAAATGCTCTGTGCTCATCCCCTCATTGCGGAAGATGCGCCCAATTTCAAATACTTTAGGTATGCCGGCGACCATCAATTTTTTATGCCACAATTCTGGGGAGATACGCAAATATACATCTATATCTAATGCATTATGATGAGTTATGAATGGTGCAGCCTCTGCGCCACCTGTGGTGTTCTCTAATATCGGTGTTTCTACTTCTACATAATTACGCTCAAGTAAGAAAGAGCGCATAGTATTCCAAAACTTACTACGTAATACAGCTAATTGAGCGATATCTTCATCTAATATCATATTTAGATATCTTTTACGATAGCGCTCGTCTTCATCTTTGATGCCAAAATGCTCTTTAGGTAATGGTAGTAGACTCTTAGTTAACATCTGCCACTTATAAGCTAGTATACTTTGCGCCCCTCTCTGGGTTGTTAGTGCTACACCAGTAAGCTCTATAAAATCACCGGTGTCTACTGTGTCTGCAAATAGTTGATGCAATTTTGCCTCCATATTATCTGCACGTACGAGAGCTTGTACTCGCCCCGTCCCGTCATAGATGTCTACAAATATAAGTGCGCCATGTCCGCGTTTGGCCATTACTCTACCAGCAATAGTCTTTGTATCTCCACTCTTCTCTAATTTATCAAAACTACTAACAAAGTCAGTTATAGGTGTATCTCGATTTGTGCTTATGGCGTATGGGGTTTGCCCAGCAGCCTCTAGTATCTTCGCTTTCTCTAATCGCTCTTCTTTGAGTAATTTAATGTTCGGTTTTTCATCATTGCTCATAACCTCAATTATGCCACAACACATGCAAACTACCAAACTAGATGAGAGTTAGAAACGTGTTTTAAGAAGGTCAAATTCGCCACCTATCAGATTTAAGATACCCCATATAGAGACCATCACAAAGATGATACCCACACCCCACAGCAGAGTCTCTTTTAATTGTGATTGTGCTGCCCCACTATCTTTTGCACTGCCAAAGATACCCTTACCCGTGTGGTAGAAAAATAAGACTACCGCAAGAGTAATAAGTATAGGGATTATTATGTTTATTATGTCTATTAGATCTTGTACTATACCCCCTAGCGTACCATCAGAGACAGCCGCATGTGCTGTGCTTGGTGTGGTTAATAAAGTTAGTAGGTGATTCATATAGTTTATATTAGCCTGTCATAATACTCTTAATAGTGGAGTCTATCATTACCGCAAAGGCCCACGCTCCTAAAAAGATGCCAATACCAATAATAATCCACATCAAGTTAAAGCGGGACTCCTTTATCTTCTCTGCATTACCACGAGCGAATAAGAATCTAAAGCCAGCATACACAAGCAAGAGTCCTATAAATGGTATGCCAATATACATAGTGATGCCTAGTACACCTTTTATAAATCCAGAGATGCTATCTATACCAGGCATTGGATTTTGTAATCCACCTGCTGCCTCTGCAAAGATATTTAAATAAGTATTCATAAAATTAAGTATACACTATTATGTTAGCTCCATCCAAGTATATTTTTAATTATTGTATTATATACAATCTTACCTATAGCATATGAGCCTAGTATAAGAGCTATAGCAGCAAGTATATATGTGATGTTGTATGTAGCCGTCCTAATCTTCTCTCTGTTGCCACGAGCGGTGATAAACATAAAGCCAGCATACACAAGTGCCAAGCCTATAACAGGTATACTCATATACATCACCACACCAAAAATAGCCTCTAAAAAGGATTGTGCGCTAGGAGCTGCTATTGGATTGTTAAATATTGCCGCTTCTTCAAACATAGTTATATATTATTGCCTAATAGCACCTGCAGCTCACGGTTAGCTCGCTCTATGGCTTGGCTCATCTTCTTCTTGCCGGAGACTACATCTTCTACCATATTTGCAAGTATCTTGTAAGTAGCTACAGGGTTTGGGTCTCTCCAACTAAGCGCCATAATAGCTGAATTACGGAAGGTTGTCATAAGAGCATCTTTAGGCTCTATGGCCAATAAGTCTCTACGAGCACTGGGTAATCCGATAAACTCCCCCAACTTTATAGAGGAGTCTCTAGTGGTTAAAGAGTTAAGTATGATATTTGCCCCATATTGATTGTATGCCGTACGAGGTATAGCGAGTGTGTATACTCGAGCATATGTAGTAACTCTCGTACCCTCCCCACCGCTTAGCTGAGGGAGTAATGATACATCAAAGTTGAGATTTGGATTTTGCTCTAGTATGAGTGGTAGCTCTGATGCATAGCCTACATACATCGCCAAGTCTCCAATTATAAAGGCGTCACGTGCCTCTCTCTGTGCCTTACTCCAAGTGTATGTACTTTTAGAAGGGTTAGAGAACTCGGTGTAGAAGCGTAGTGCATCTTGCGCGGGTGAGGTGCCCTTGAGGCTCTTTTTGGCGATGGAGGCTATCTGTGCATTATTATTATCTATAGTTGTTATGTTGCCACCTGCTTGCAAAAGCATCGCTATAAAGATATCTTTGGCATGTGCAATATTAGTAAACTCACCAAGAGCTATGGTAGCAACCTCTATATTGCCAGTCTCTCCTCTTTTGGTAATCTTTTGTGCCATTTTAAAGAGTTGACCCCATTGTGATGGTGGTTGAGAGTATTGGTTGGTAGCTAGGAGAGTCCTATTCCAATACAAGATAAGGGGGTCTATGGCTATTGGTAATCCCACTACACCCTCAGGGAAGAGCAGCACCTCAGACGCCTCTATATAAAGATCTTTAAAAGAGCGCGCATCATAAGACTCATAAGGGATAGTTGATAGCCTATCTTTATGGCGCATTATTTGGTTATTTGTTATTAGCACTAGGTCTGGCCCTATACCGGAGGCTAAGGCCTCTACTAGAGAGCTGTCAAACTCTGAAGGATTTTTATAAACATAAAGCACTTTCTCTATATTAGAGTCTGAGAATGCTAACTCGCCTAAAAACTTATTAAATTGATCTTCTGGAATTGTGCCCCATAGAGTTACCTGCTCTATATCACTCCCACTGCCCTTAGCCTGATATAAGGCAAACATCACTACCCCAATAGCAGCAAAAAAGAAAAATACGCCAAATATAATCATCTTGAATGGGCTCGTCTTTGTATCTGTTGCGCTCATATTCTATTTATATTACTTTTTAATTAACTCTACTCCATAATGATGCTCTCCAGGTGAAAACTCTTTATTTAATGTAAAGCCGGAGGCAACTGCTAATTTAATAGCATGGTCTTTTGTCACTATTAGCTCCTCGCTTGGACCCATACCAGAGTAAGACTCACTCCAGTCTATTATGTAGAGCTTGCCATCACTCTTGAGTACTCTATGCGCCTCACTTAATGCGCCGGTCTTGTCCCCTAGTTGGAAGAGTGTATTAGACATCACTGCCACATCTAGTGAGGCGTCTGGCAGTTTGGTGCTACCCAGCTTCTCAAAGTCGCACCAGAGGAACTTGCCATTACTATGACCAGCGTCTAGCATTGCTGCTTTTAGTTTTAGTAAAATATCTTTTTGTATATCTATAGCTATAGTGCTGCCTGTCTTGCCTACGAGTGGTGCAGCTGCCAAAGTATATGCGCCAGTACCAGCCCCAAAGTCTGCAAACTTGCTACCCTCTTTAAGCTCAAAGAGATGCACAACCTCAGCAGGATTCACAAATCTACCAACTGTGCCAGTGCTTGCCGCCATTACATTATTCTCTGGATTCATATTAAGTATATTATACCGCATTTTCTCAAGCATATAACTATCGGTGTTGATATATAATTGTAGTATACTAATATCATATGAATCTTACAGACGACATTGGGGAGCATTTTAGATTAGTTGCTGGGCAGAAGGCTGCGCTTGAGAGGCTCGGGCTTATGACAGTGCAAGACTTGTTGATGCATATACCAAGCAGATATGAGGATATTGGCAGTGCCGCTAGTATAGTGCAATTGCAGAGCGGTATGGGTGAGGGTGAGATGGTGACAGTGTATGCCGAGATGCAAGGCTTAAAGAAGAAGCTAATGTGGAAGACTAAACGCTATGCAGTGGAGGCATGGTTGCAAGA
>CAZWWY010000001.1:0-22155 GCA_964637785.1 uncultured Candidatus Saccharibacteria bacterium | reverse complement strand
AGAAGAAGCTAATGTGGAAGACTAAACGCTATGCAGTGGAGGCATGGTTGCAAGATGTTACCGGTAAGATGAAGGTACGCTGGTTTAATCAACCATACATTTCAGACTCTCTAAAGTATGCCAAGTATGTGAAGGTTACTGGTAAAGTCACAGGCACAGAAGCTAGTGCCTACTTTGCCAACCCTACTGTAGAGGTGATGCCCAGCATACCAAGTCTATCAGAATGTGAGGGGTTGGACTCCTCACAAAATGCCGGGTTGTATCCTATTTATAAGTCTAGTTATGGCATAACATCACGATGGTTTTATTATGCTTTGCGTAAGGTGCTAGAGCAGGTAGATATGCGATATATAGAAGACCCTTTACCAAGTGAGATACTTGCTAAATATCACTTACCTAGCTTAAATACCGCACTTGTGTGGGCGCATATGCCTGAGTCTACTAAGGACTCTGAGAGTGCGCGCAAGCGCTTTGCTTTTGAGGAGGTGTTTTACCTGCAGCTCTCTGCCGCTCGTGCGCGAGCCCGGCGCAATGAGGCAAACAATTATAAGATAGTACCCAAGCCTGATGGAGATAGCCTCAATGGCACTATTGAGGGCTTTATAGCCTCATACCCATTTACTCTTACTAGTGCGCAGCAAGCCGCAATAGATGCAATAGTCTCAAACCTAGAGAGTGGCAAGCCAATGGCACGCTTACTAGAGGGAGATGTGGGCTCTGGTAAGACGGCCGTAGCCGCGGCAGTAAGCTTTGCTATAGTAGACAACAAGCTGCAAGTGGCGTATATGGCACCTACGGAGGTATTGGCTAAGCAGCTCTTTGAGAGCTTTACCATATATTTTAAAGATACGAATGTGCAAGTCGGCCTCCTCACTGGTAGTGGCTGCCAAAAGTATCCGTCTAAGACAGACTCAAGCAAGGCAACAAAAATCTCAAGGACACAGTTATTAAAGTGGGTTAAAGATGGCAGTATAAGCATAGTGATAGGCACGCATGCGCTGATACAAAAGTCTGTAGAGTTTAAGCAGCTTGCGCTTGTGATTATAGATGAGCAACACCGTTTTGGCACACAGCAGCGCGCTAGCTTGGTGCAAGGTGATGAGTCTGGCAAGGTGCCACACTTGCTCTCTATGACAGCCACTCCTATACCTCGCACATTGGCACTCACTATATATGGAGACCTAGACCTAACAATAATAGACGAGATGCCAAGTGGTCGCAAAAAGGTGATTACTAAAGTAGTTGGTAAAAATAAGTTAAGTGATGTGTATGCTCATATGCGAGCAGAGATAGAGGATGGCCACCAAGTATATGTGATTTGCCCGCGCATATCACCAAGTGATTTAACTACAAAAGATGAGGGTGGCCCAAGTGCACAGAAGTTGATGATGGCGCGGCTTAAATCTGTGACAGATGAGGCAGAGAGTCTGCGTAAGGTCTTCCCCAGCCTCGCCATAGAGACACTCCACGGCAAGCTAAAGCCAGCAGAGAAAGATGCTGTGATGCAAGAGTTTTCAACTGGTAAGATTGATATATTAGTAGCCACCTCGGTAGTAGAGGTGGGGGTGGATGTGCCGAATGCAACAATGATACTTATAGAAGGTGCGGAGCGCTTTGGTCTCTCGCAGTTGCACCAGCTGCGCGGGCGAGTATTGCGCAGTAGTAAGCAGGCGTATTGTTACTTAGCTACCACCAACAAGACGGTAGCCGAGCCCACTAGAGAGAGACTTAAGGCGATAGTAAATGCAAAAAATGGCTTTGAGCTGGCAGAGCTGGACTTAAAGCTTCGCGGAGCTGGCGAGCTCCGCGGCGACTCACAGTGGGGTGCCTCAGACATGGCCATGGAGGCAATCAAAAATCTTAAGATGGTAGAGGCCGCAAGAGCAGAGGCACAAAAGATGATTAAAGACTCCCCCACTCTGGCAAAGTACCCGACATTAAAGACTAAAATTAATTCTCAAAATAAGATACACCTAGAGTAATTATCTTATTTGCTACTTGGCAAACATGGCACGCACGGCAGCAGCCATGTTCTCTCCGATGTTTAGGTTGTCTATGCTGTATACTAGCTTGCGCCAACCGTTGCGTATTACGCTCACGTCTACTACCACCTCCTGAGAGCGAGTATAACTAGATGAAATGTTATCTTTACGCACTGTGAGTGTAGCTGTGTAGCGACCTATCTCTGCATAGTTATGAGAGTACTCTCTCTCTGTGGTAGACAATAAAAAGACATCATCACAAGAGTTGATAATCTTAGCGTATTCAGATTTTGCTGTGCCATCTCCCCAATCTATAGAGTATGTGACATTAGTAGGCCCGTCTACAGAGCAAGACTCATCTGTGGTTATCTTTGCTACTACAGAGAGTGGCGCAAAGCCGAATGATGGAGAGATATTAAAGGGAGGCTTCTCTACTGTGAGGCTCTCCATACGTTGATATGTAAGAGACCCAGAGGAGATATTTAATCTAGGGTTGTATAATCCTGGGCGAATATAATCATGAATCAAAGTTTTAGAAGATAGGCTTTGCGCTCCACCAGTAGAGCTAGAGCATTGAGGAGTACGCGTCTCGTACTTTGTATCCTCGGAGCCATCTCCCCAGTCTACATTGTATATGCGTACAGTCTCTCCTAGATGACTACAAGAGTTGTCTACATCAAAAGTGGCAACTACTGACACTGGGGCATAAGCTTGGCTAGCCGGCTTAAGGTTAAACTCGGGCTCATAGACATCTATACGGCTCTCAGCGATGTGCTGCACTGCCCCTATCGGCCTTAGCCGTATAGTATAGCTACCAGTGTTTACATAAGTGTGAGAGAGGGTGTGCCTAGTAGAGCGTGCCTCGCCTGCTGGTACATGTACTATATATGGCATGCTACCATCTCCAAAATCTACTTCAAAATTGCCAGCACCAGTATTTATAGAGGATAACTCTATATTTATAGATGCCATAAACGGAGCCTTACCTGAGGTCTGTAATATAGACAGAGGGTTATCACCAGATGTGCCTAGCTGGCTTATGGTAAAGGTATTGTCTGACTCATCACTAGTTAGAAATGTAGGAGAGACACTCTCTGCATTACAAAAGTCTATGCATGCATTAGCTGGAGTATACATAAGAGCTCGTATCTTATAATTATCACTAGGAGGTAACAAAACGTTGCAATCATTGCCGTCACATACCCTGTCTCCGACTATCCAATTAAACTCTTTAGTAGACATAGAGCGCTTGGCAAAGCGGTATGTACCAGTAGGGCCAACGATATAAAAGACTACTGCAGAGTCATGGGGTTGATTGGCCACCTCCCATTTAATCGTAGAGCTGCCCCCTAGGTATAAGGTCTCTCCACTATTGGGTGAGATTATTTGTACATATGGTAGCCCAGCGGTGGTAGATATAGTAGCAGAGGTAACCTTAGGCAAAGTGCTCGGCATACCCTTACCTGCATATAAAGTAGCCGTATAATTACCTTGAGCGATATATGTATGTGCTGCTGAGTAGGTTATAACCTCGTTGCCACATGCAGTAGATTGGCTGGCCGTCTTAGTAACTGGAGGGGTACCATCTCCCCAATCTATTTGATAAGACATGCAAGCCCCCTGTAGCATTTTAATATTTACTATAGTATTAAGAGGGGCAGTGCCAGAGCTCTTAGTAAAAGAAAATGATATTACATTATCTGCACCCGCCACATAGCCTCCACTCCCACAGGTGCTTGCTATAGCTTTGCGTGTCTTTGGGCCAACTGCGCCATAGCCTGTTGTGGCTGCTGTGCCATAGCTAATCACTCCATATCTCATTTGCCAGCGCTGTACAGCAAGCTCTGTGAGTCTACCAAAGTATCCGCTAGTAATCCTCTCTGGGTAGATGCTTGCATCTTGAGCTAAGAAGATTTGTAACTTTTTAACCTCAGCATTGTCCATGCCTTTACGTAAGTCTCTGCCTATAGTAACGCAGGCACCTCCAGATTCTGCGATAGTCACACCACTCTCTACGAGTACCAGCTCTGCCTTGAGCTCCTCTATCTTTGCTAGTACGCTCTTAAGCTGCGCGCGCAAGTCGCTCACGGTGTCTGCAATTGCAAAATTATTGATAAAAAATGGAGATACAGCAAAAACTCCAATAATTAATAAGGAGATAGTAGTTTTATATTTCATGTACTTAATTATACATGTCATATTAAGAATACCAATTAAAGTAAGGTATACATTGTGGATAGTTGTGCGCGCACTAGGACTTGAACCTAGGACCACAGAGGTATAAGCTCTGCGCTCTACCAACTGAGCTATACGCGCTGGCACGCAACTATTGTTACGATGTGCTGGAGAGAGGACTTGAACCTCCACGCCTTGCGGCAATAGGTCCTAAACCTATCGTGTCTACCAATTTCACCACTCCAGCATTGAGTGTCTGCATATTATACACACAGAGTCGAGTTATGCCAGTTTCTTTATTGTATATTTTATCTTGCCTTTGGGCGCCTCGAGCGTCACTGAGTCACCTACCT
This sequence comes from uncultured Candidatus Saccharibacteria bacterium, assembly GCA_964637785.1. GTDB lineage: Bacteria > Patescibacteriota > Minisyncoccia > Phycocordibacterales > UBA2100 > S139-169. The sequence continues at coordinate 17,645 of CAZWWY010000001.1, read as the reverse complement.
TTTTACCTATCATTATTTTACCTAGTGGAGACTCATGAGAAAGCTTGTGAGCGAGCATGTCTGCCTCGGCACTGCCTACCACTTCATATTCTATAAGAGCCTTACTCCCTTTTTTTTGCAGTGAGACATGAGAGCCTACAGTTATTGAGTCAGACTTCTTACCAGTTACTATCTTAGCCGTATTTAAGATGCCCTCTATGGTATCTATTTTACTCTCTAAGTCAGACTGCTTTTCTCTGGCATCGTGATACTCGGCATTTTCAGACAAGTCTCCTAAGCTGCGCGCCTCGTCCAGCCTATTTGCTATCTCTTTTCTTTCTACTGTTTTAAGATGCTCAAGCTCAGCTGTAAGCTCTTTATGCTTGGCTTTTGTAATATATTCATTATGTGTGTTGCTTTTTATCATTGGCAAGCATTCTACACTACTCTTTGGTAATGTCTAGCTTTATACCGTCTGGGTATTTGCCAATAACATAGTCACTCTTATGCTCAGTCACTAGCCACTCAAAGAAAGGCCTCATGGCTGGTGCTGCGCCACGCATAGTCTCTGCTGGGGCCTTCTCTAATACTACAGCAAAGGCAAACTTAGGATTCTCATATGGCCAAAAGCCTACTACCCACGAGTTCATATACTCATTATGTGCACCTATCTGAGCCGTGCCCGTCTTAGCAGCTACCTCTATACCTGAAATATTTAGAGCTTGAGCAGTACCAGAGTGTGCGCCGCGCCTCATGCCCTCTCTCACAACTTGTAAGTTTTTATCATCTATAGGTACTCTCCTATACTCATTAGGGGTGTTTACTAGCAGGCTTGGAGTATGTAGCATGCCTCCATTAGCCACACTTGCTATATATACAACAGCCTGTATAGGCGTCACTAGCCAGCCATATTGCCCTATAGCACTGTGGTAAGTGTTACCTAAGTTCCATTCAGCCTCCTCACCAAAGGTCTCCTTTTTCCATATTGGAGTTGGGACAACACCTGCTTTTTCTCCAGGTAAGTTTATATTTGTTTTATTACCAAAACCAAAACGCTCAGCCCAAGTGGATATCTTATTTATCCCAAGACCTTTTTGGTTTTCAAAGCCTCCTCCAATTATGTAAAAATAGATACTTGAAGACATTTTTATAGCGTCTCGCATGTTAAGCCACCCAAGCTTTGTACTCCAATCGCGGAAGGTGGAGTACTTGCCAGGATAATAAGGGTTAGGTATTTTAAGTATTCCAGTGCTTAGGATTTTCTTATGCTCTGAGATAATACCCTCTTGCAAAGCTACTGACGCTATATAGGGCTTGATTATTGAGCCTGGAGTATAAGTACCTTGTACAGCCCTATTTAAAAATGGCTTACCAGCGCTACTGCTGTACCTTGCTATAGTCTCTCTATCAGTACCGTCAGTAAGGATATTTGGGTCGTACTCTGGGTAACTAGTTATGGCTATGATATCTCCACTTTGGACATCTATTATTACTCCAGCTCCACCTGTGAAGCCTGCAATTTGTGTGCCGTTAGCTATAGCATTATACAGCTGTTGATTTACCTCTGCATCGATACTCAATGTTACCGTACCTCCATTAACAGCCGGCACGCTCGCCCCAGCAGATACTATATTTTGCAAGGCATCTACTTCTATTAGTCTACTACCATTTTTACCCTTTAATATGTTGTCTAGGCTAAGCTCTACGCCACCTCCTGCTACAAATTCTCTACGCCACCAGTTGCCAGCTTTATCAACCTCAGGATAGCTTATAAAGCCAAGTAAGTGTGCCAACCCTTGCTTAGTCGTATATTTACGTAATGAGTAAGAGTCTAAAGAAGGCTCATTCCACACTAGCTCTCTACCTAATCTGTCTATGATGACGCCTCTTTCAGCAAATATCATGGGGCGCATCAGGTGATTATTTTGAGATAAGTCTGCATATTTCTCAGTATCTATTATTTGTAGATTAAATAATTGATATACAAATAATATGAGTATAGCTGTAAATATTATTCCTATTGTATATACCTCACGACTAGAGAGTGCCCGCACCAACCTACCCTCTATAGCTGATTTATTAAACCCTGGCAAGTTAGATGAGTCTAAAAAAGCGTCTTCTGGGTCAACTCCTGCAAAAAAATCTTTGTTCATATGCTGTAGTGTATCAGAACTTTAAGAATCTCCTTAGCGGGATTAATAGTACAATTAATATCAAAGTATAGATAGTAATGTTAAAGCCATAAGCATTTTGTAATACTCTCACATCTATGAATGAGATGTCTACAAACAAAGCAACTGCCAGTGGCAAAATAAAGTTGCCCCAGAGTATAATTAGTATACAGGCAAGTATTGCTGATATCCATATATCCATGCTAAATATTGAGGCTAAGAATAATCCAGAGACAAAGAGATGGGTATGACTTAAATTACTCATAGTAGATTATTGATTATCTATTGTAATAAAGCGCAAATCTTTGATATTAATAGGCATCTTTATAAATATGGTTTGGAGAGAATCTTCAGCATCACGGTCTATGCTCTCTACTGCGCCTAATACGAGCCCCCCAGCAGAGGGTAGAGTGACGACTGTACCTAGTGCTACAGTATACGTACGAGGCAGCATTATCTTGCTTACTCCATTAGACATACCTATAGAGGTACCGATTATATCACCAACTAATACATCATAAGCTACATCACTACTTGTAAATAGCTTAATAGTAAAGATGTTATTGTTGATACGTACTACCTTACCGATTGCCAGTGTGCCAAAATGAGCAAGAGCATTGGGTTGTACTCTTAATTGTTTAGAGTTTTCTACCTTAACTAACAATGTGCCATAAGGGATGTCTCTATAGTCTATTATACGAGCTATAATTTCAGCAGTACTTACACTTAGAGGTAATTTACGCAGGTCAGCATTCTCTATCTCTAAAGCCTTTGTATATAGGTCAGCCACTTGCATCTCTTGTAGTTTAGAGCGTAGAGCTTGATTTTCTCTCAATAGCGATTGTTTGGGAGTAAACACACCAAATATACTACTGATCAAATCCTCAGTATAATTAACTGATGTTATAGTATAAGCATATACGCTCTGGGTCATATTTGAGACTCTATTATTAAAAATGAGAGCGATAAAGACAACTAATATACTTACTATAAGTAATATACGTAAAAAGCGCCTCTTAGAATTAAGTTGTCGGTGATAATTGATTTTCATGATCTTTGAGTGATTCTTTAAAAGCTTCTACGTCATCTAATATAATACCAGTGCCCCTTACTACTGCAGTCAACGGATCCTCTGCTACTATTACTTTTACTCCTCCGAGCATCTCACTCAGCATATCTGCAAGACCGCGTATAAGTGCTCCGCCACCTACTAAATATATACCACTTTGCATTATGTCTGAGACTATTTCAGGAGGAGTAGTCTCTAACACTTCTTTAGTTATATCTACTAACTGAGTGATAGAGTGATGTATTGCCTCTCTTATATCTCTATTAGTTACTAATATCTCCCTTGGTAAGCCAGTTACTAAATCTCTGCCGCGCACTACCGTCTCTAAGTTGTCAGCATCCTCAGTCACTGCGCCTGCTGCTATTTTAGCGTCTTCTGCTGATTTTTCTCCTATTAATATCTTAAACTCATTACGTATATATGTGATTATGTCACTGTTGAGTCTGTCTCCTGCTATTTTAATATTGCGTGAGTTTACTATGCCACTGAGTGAAATTACTCCTATATCTGTAGTGCCGCCCCCTATGTCTATCACCATAGAGCCTGTTGGCTCATGTACTGGTAAGTCTATACCTATCGCAGCAGCCATAGGCTCTTCAACTATATGTACATCGCGCGCCCCGGCATTCATAGCGGCATCACGTACTGCGCGAGTCTCTACACCTGTGATGCCTGATGGTATACCCACCACTACTCTAGGACCTAATAGCTTAAATCCACTCTGAGCCTTACTTATTAAATATGAGAGCATTTCCTCTGTAACTTCAAAGTCCGAGATTACTCCGTCTATAAGTGGCTGCACTGCGCGCACGTGCCCTGGAGTCCTGCCAAGCATCTCTTTGGCATCACGGCCTACTGCTACTACTTGCTGAGTCTTTTTATTTACTGCTACCATAGAGGGCTCATTAATTACTATACCCTTACCCTTTACATATACTAATGTATTAGCAGTCCCAAGGTCGATACCAATATCATCAGAAAAGAGATTTTTTATTTTGTCTATTAGATTCTTCATAACTTTAATAGCATTTGGCAAATAACCAATCATGTTTAGCAGACTCACCAGTGACAAAGCATTTTTTATTTTTCGGTTCTTTTTCGAGATTGTCTTTTAGTAGTACACGAGACACTATACCAAATTTTTCTTTTAGTAATTTCTCTGACTCAATTGTCTCACTCCAGCTAGCCTCAAAGAAGCTGCCACTATCATCTATCTCATCCATACTCTCAATACGTTTTATTTTAGATGATGCAAAATTTTTAGCTTGATTAAACAAATTATCTTGTATCTCAGTAAGAGTTGTTCGTACTGTGTCTGGTAAAGTATCTATATTCACATTAGTCTTTTCATTATTGTCCCTCCTAAACATTGGTGCATTACCACTCTCAATATCACGCCCTCCTATCTCTAAGCGTATTGGTACTCCTTTCACTTCCCACTCATTAAATTTAAATCCAGGAGTCTTTCCTTCTCGGTCGTCTATCTTAACCCTTAGTCCAGTAAGACGGTCTTTAATTTTATAGACAAACTCCAACACGGCTTCTTTATTAGTGTCATTAAATATAGGCACTATTACCACTTGTACGGGTGCAATATTTGGTGGTAATCGTAATCCATTATCATCACCATGCACCATTATAGCTGCACCTACAGATCTCCAACTGAACCCCCAGCTATTTTGATGAGCATCGTGCTTCTCCCCTTCTTTGCCTAAGTATGTTACATCAAATACTTTTGCAAAGTTTGTACCCAAATAATGACTCGTTCCAGCCTGTATGGCTTTTCCATCTTTTGCCATTGCCTCAACAGTTGTAGTCATCACTGCACCTGCAAATTTCTCCATCTCAGATTTCTTACCATCAAATACTGGTATGCCCATCCACTTATACATATTTTTATATACATCTAACATCTGCCATACTTCTGCTCGAGCAGATTCCTCATCTGCAAATACTGTGTGACCCTCTTGCCATTGAAACTCACTCCATCGTAAGAATGCCCTAGGTCTCTTCTCCCATCGCACCACGTTTGCCCATTGATTAAGTCGCATAGGTAAGTCACGGTAACTTTGTATCCATTTAGCATATGTAGGGTACATAGCAGCTTCACTTGTAGGGCGTACCACTAACTTCTCTTTTAGCTCTCTACCTCCTGCATGAGTAACTACAGCTAACTCTGGGGCAAAGCCCTCCACATGGTCTTTTTCTGCCTCTAAGTTAGCTAACGGTAAGAAGATTGGGAAGTATACGTCTTCAACTCCTGTAGCTTGTATCCTCTTAGCAAGTTCATTTTTAATAAGCTCCCATATCTTATAACCATAAGGCTTAATGACCCCACAACCTCTGACTTCAGATGGCTCTGCCAGTTCAGCAACTTTTACTACATCCTGATACCACCGTGCAAAATCTTCAGACTGTGGAGTTATTTGATTTGTTCGCTTTGATGCCATAGTATTTAATCTTATCAGATTACTCTGTCTTCAGCAAATAAAATAAGTTGTTAACATATAGCTTTTATATATCTATGATACAATACAAATCATGAACGAAGATACAAAACAAATTTTAGAAGCTATTGGGGCTCTAGGTGGTAAAGTAAGCGGTTTAGACACCAAAGTAAGTAACTTAGATAGTAAAGTAGCTAATCTGGACAATAACGTAACTGGCCTGGGTAGTAAAGTAGCAACGCTTGATAGCAAAATAGAGAGTGTCCGAGTAGAAATGATGGGCGAACTTTCAAGAGTTGAACATAGGCTATATAATGAGATAGCTGACGTACACAAAGACCTGTCAAATAGACTAGACAACCATGATGGGTTTACTAAAGAGATAGACCATGTTATAGGTAGGGTTAAGTTTGTTGAAGACCATTTAGGTTTACAGGTAGCCTAAATTATTCCATGCTCGGCGAATACTTGTTTATAGAGACTTATGACTCTATGTACTTTGTCTATTGTGATATCTGAGTCTTGAGCAGTTAATAATTGCCTAGCGCTCTGGTGTGCCTCCCAAGCTATGTCTATAGATGCAAACTCTCCGGCAGAGACTATTTTTAATTTATCTGATATAGTATCCCCTGCTATATTACTAGCATCTAACAAGCCTCTAAGCATCTTATCGGCAAGCTCTAGAGCTTGCCGCCTGTCTACTGCAGAGTCACTTACGGCCAATGCCTCGATAGGTGAAAAAGAGTTATCAGAGAGCGCTATTGTAGGTTCTGATACAGTCTCCTCTGCGGACTTAGTACCCAATGCATCGTTGTGCATTACTTTTATAGCATCTTTTTGGATTTGGTGATCTTGCCACAAGCGTACAATAAAGTAGACAAAAGCTATAATAAACATCAATATGACTAATATAAAGATGCCAAAGCCAGAGTAGCTTTCTTCTGCTGTGGTTGCAGGGTTGTCAGTATTATCCAAATTAATAGTATTTAACTCAAGTGGTTGTTCTTTTAGCTCTAGTAACTCTAGGTCTAATACTTGTATATCCTTAAGATTTTTACCATCTTGTAATTCAACACCAAGTACAGGCACCCCCGTATTAGAGTCTATCTCAGAGTATACTTGACTATAATATTCACCAGTCTTTGTAGCAGGCAACCCTGGTATGTATGCAGATATATTTTGCATGGTATTTATTTATATTTATCTATGGATGTTATTATCATCTCTAAAACTTCATTTGGCAAAGCGTGAGCCTTTACTATATGCTCTTTTGCTCCCAATTTTTTAAACCTCTTTTTTTCTTCTGGGCCGTCTTGATTAGATAATACTAAAATGACAGCATCTCCAACCAAGTCCTCCTCTTGTACTATGCGTAAAAAGTCGTAACCATCTTTCCCAGGCATTATTATATCAGTGGCTATGGCATCATAGTCATTGTGCGCGCGTAATTTGTCAATAGCTTCATCTACTGTATTTGCAACATCTAACTCATGCCCTGCCTTGCTAAACTTAAGTGCATACATATCAGATATGAATGTATCGTCATCTACTAATAGTATTTTATACTTAGAGTTGGTCATAGTCTTTTATTATAGTGTTGCTTTTTCAGGAGTATCCTCTTTTAAGAGTATCCCTCCTAGAGTATGCACCTCAGAGAAAGGTATCTCTTTATTGTAAGCTTTGATGATGGCGTCTTGCTTCATCGTGAGCATACCTTGTGCACTTGCTACCTTGCGTATCGCGTCCTCTTGTGGAGTGTTGAGTATAACATGCTCCAGCTCTGTGCTAGTCTCAAACATCTCAAATACTGCTATACGCCCTCGTGTGCCTGATGGGCATTTTTTTGACCCTGTCTCTATGGCTAAGACCTCCTTAGGGATTTGAGGCTTAAGCTCTATTGGTACGTCTTTAAACTCATTATCCAGCATGGCATGCATACTCTCTGTCACAGGGAGTGGTATGCCTGTATCAGGACAGATACGACGCACCAGCCTCTGCGCTACCCCTAGCACAAGAGTCGGAGCAATAAGGTACGGGTCAACACCCATGTCTATAAGTCTAGAGATAATGCCGGCAGAATTGTTGGTATGTATAGTAGAGAGTACCAAGTGTCCTGTTAGAGCGGCTTGTATTGCCAACTTGGCAGTTTCAGCATCTCTAATTTCTCCAACCATTATTATGTCAGGGTCCTGCCTGAGTGTAGTGCGTAACCCAGTAGCAAAATCATATCCTATCTCTGGGCGCATTTGAGATTGATTGACACCGTCTATATGATACTCAATTGGGTCCTCTAGAGAGAGGACATTCTTTGTTTCTCTGTCTACTGTAGAGAGCATCGAGTAAAGTGTCGTAGACTTACCAGAGCCTGTCGGCCCAGATATTAGTATGAGTCCATATGGTCTATTGATTGCTCTTAATACCATGTCTTTGTACTCATCAGACAATCCGAGACCCTCTATAGAGAGAGCACCCTTTGAGGTATCTAGTATACGCATCACGACCTTCTCTCCTGCATAAGTGGGGAAAGTGGATACACGAAAGTCTATCTTCCCTCCTCCTATAACCGCTGAGAATCTACCATCTTGTGGCTTGCGTCGCTCATCTAAGCGTAGGTTTGATAGTACCTTTATGCGCGCCACTATACTCCGGTGAGTCTTTTTAGGTAATGTTAGGCTCGTGTGTAATATACCATCCACACGAAAGCGTACCTTAACACCACTTTGAGTTTGCTCTATATGTACATCAGATGCACGCCCCTCTACAGCATACCTTAAGATGGTAGCCACTATCTTAATAACAGGAGCATCCTCTTGCAGAGAGTCACTGTCTTCTTTTTCTTGTTTGTTAATCTCTTCTTGGATACCCTGCTCCTCTGAAGATAGCTGACTATCTAGCTCATCAAGGGCTACTCCGACCTCACCCGTTAGACCCTTATACATCGTTAGTACTCTAGCAAAATCTTCCTCTGTAATCTTGTATACTTTAAAAGGGGTACCAGACTTTCTTGTTATAAAATTGAGGACATCTAAGGCGTCTAGGTCACTAGGATTCACCATCCCTATCTCTAACACATTATCTACCATGCCTATAGGTACTAATTTATAGTGCCTAGCAGAATCCTCTGGCACATAATCTAGTATTTGGCGAGAGATTAAAGGTGCACCTATAGTACGCACAGGGGCGCCTCCTACTTGCTCACTATCATTAGGCATGATTATCTATCTAATACTCGCCCTGATAAATCGTCTGCAATGGAGTCAGCATCCTTGGGTTGTGTAACTGGGGCAAATGGGTCTTGTCTACCAACAGGCTCCGGTACAATATTTCTACTAAAGTCTTGTAAACTTAAGTATGCCGTACTCTCAAAGATATGTCCATCGAGTCGAATATTGCGCATGTCAGTAAGTAACTGCAGTAAATCTCTATCATCAACAGATTTTTGAGAGCTCGACATACTTGAAGATGTAAGGGGGTTATCAGCACTCTTGCCTTTAGACATCCCATACCATATTAATATTGCTATGATTATAGCGATGATTATTATAATTATTTTGTTTTCTTTTAAGATTTGCATATTTAATTATTTTAGCCAATATGTCCTTATAGCAACATCAAATTTGTATACAGGCTCTTCATCTACATCTTTTGCCTCTGCATCTCCGGAGGACTTTCTATGTCCTGGAGAGATAGTTAGGTTAACCAAATCAACTATACGCAGGCTACGCTCAAGATCCTGCAAGAAGATTTTAAAGTCAGTATATGTAGTGATGGTACTAAATTTGAGTACCATGGTTTGGTATGGCATGGCTGCCTGTACTGCAGTATTAAAGCCTACTGCGCTGGCAATTTGTACATCTGTAGATTTATCAATATCTTTCTCTATTTTTACAGAGCTGATACGTATACCGCGAGTAGATGCTATGCCATCGATATCCAGTACGAGTCTTACATTGTCCACGTGGTCAGGCAGAAGCTTCTCTAGCTTATTTAAGTTTGTACCAGCAAATAAATTGTATCTAGAGAGTAATGAGCGCTTTAAATCCTGTATTTCTTTGGCCTTATTGAGAGCTTTGTCATATTTAATAGTATTGTCTTTAATATTCTCAGCCTCGTCAAATGTAGGCTTAACATAACCAAAAACCAAGGATGCTGATGCCGCTATAAATATAAATGATAGAATAATTTTAGTCATGGTTATTATTGTTCTATATTATCAAACTCTCCAAATTCACCAAAGTCATCTTGACGCAAGTCTTCTATACTCCCCGCAGTATCTCTTTGTAATAATGCGGTAGATGCTAAGTTAGAGTATCTTATTGCATTAAGATCAATTTCACCCTCAACCTCAAATGTAACTCCATCTTTTACTAAGTCTATATTAGAAAATATAGAATCTTTAATTATATTACTATCTCCAAATCTACTAGATTGTAAGGCTACAGAGTTGACACTTGTTGTCTTGCCTTTTAATGAGAAGGTTGCCATATCTGTATTTTTTTGAGTATATTCAAATTTTATAAATTGTACATTAGTAAGAGAGTCTTGTTCTAAAGCGTTTAAGAATACTGATGGAGCAGTATGCTTCTCTACTATACCCTCTGCTACTCGTATCCTTTCAGACAGCTTCATCAATTGCTCTATAAGCTTCGGCTCAAAGGCTCCACGAGTTTTCTCTAATAGTTGTTTTTTAGATTCGAAATTACTGGCTGCAAAGTTTTTATATAAAAAGACTCCAGCAGATAAGACTGAAGATACAACTAATGCAACTACAGATACCAGCATTACAATATCCATCCCTCCACTTTTATATCTGGAGCTAGAGGTTTTAGCTGCTTGCATCACAGGCTTTTTAGGTATAAATGATGATTTTATTTTTGATTGCATACTTTACTTTAATTACCTCCATGTAGTTGCCTTAATGCCAAGCCAGTGGCCACAGCAAACTCAGGACCAACCTCTCCTAATACATCTTCTAAGAACGCCGGTGTCTGTATCTTATTAAAAGGATCTGCCAACTCTACCTCATTGTCTATCTTAGAGTTAGCGTACTCTGTGAAGCCTACCATTGCAGTGCTACCCCCAGAGAAGACGACCTTCGATATATTTTTATGATACTTTTTACCGTAGGTTAATACTACACGATTTATCTCTGCAAATATATGGTCGAGTGTTGATAACATTGCATCTCGTACTAGCACCTTAGAGCCGTCATTCATTACTACTGGCTGCGTATCGTTTAACCCTCTCTCTCGCTTGAGGCGCTCAGCCTTCTTAAATGAGATACCCATAGAGCGCTCTATATATAAAGTTAGGTCTTGAGACCCTTTGTTAACCATGTGAGACATGCGTATTATACCTCGCTCTACTATATATATTTTAGTTGATGAGGCTCCTATGTCTACTATCACTACAGGGGCTACCCCATGGCCTAAAGACCCTCTAGCTGCACTAAATACCTCTAATTCATAAAATTGGATAGATAAATCAGCCGTACTCATAACAGCCTGATAATCGTTTAAGATGTTATTATGTATAGCAACCAGCAGTACCTCAAACATTTTATTATCGCCATACTTCTTTTTAGTAGAGAGCACATTTTTTATATCCCCTCTTGCTGGTGCATCATCCTCAGGGATGACAAACCAGTCCATCGTCACCTCACTTGTAGGCACGGGTATATATTTGCGAGCCTCTAAGGGGACCATCTTATTAAGTTGGTCTTTAGACATTTTAGGCATCTCTATAATAGAGGTAAGACTTGAGGCAAAGGGTATCGCCACAGATGCATTTGATGTAGTGACATTAGACTCTCTAATAAGGTCGGAGAGAGCCTCGGCCAATTTGGCTGGCTGGAGCTTTACCACTCTTCCTGCCTCTACCTCTTTGTATGGGCCAAGAGTGATAGTGCCATAAGTCTCAAGTATTGCTTTGCCGCCATCTCTCCTTAGTTGTACCACTTTGATACTGGCAGAGCCTATATCTATACCGAGCACACTTTGACCTCCAGAGAACCTACTCTCTATAGCCCCTAATGGAGTCTTGGCAATAATTGATTTAACCTTATCTAAAAAACTCATTACGATTAATAATACCATGTAAATAGGGCACCAAAATATGGTACTGTGTATAGCAATGAAGTGGCTCTTAGACATAATCTACCCAAGGACTATCACAGAAGATACCGTGCATAAGTTGCATGGCCTATTCCCTCTGCATATTAGCACTCACTATATTAAGAGCCACACCAAGAGTAAGGACGTTAAGGTTACCGCCCTTTCTGATTATGCTGATAAGAGAGTCTCAGCACTGATACAATCTCTAAAATATACTAAAAATAGTAACTCTATACAAATACTATCTAAGGTGCTCGGCGACTATCTCCTTGATGAAATAGCTAGCTATAGAGCCACTTACCCAGGTGGTACATTGCTCATCATCCCGATACCTCTATCTAAAAAGAGATTGCGAGAGCGAGGATTTAATCAGGTAGAGCTATTGATAAAGCATGCAGTGCGGCAATGCCCAGACATTGCTAATTTTGTAGATATGAAAACCTTAATAAAATATAAACACACCAAGCCACAGACACATCTAAACAGGCAAGAGAGATTAGAGAATGTAAAAGACGTGTTTACAACTAAGACATCTAAGGAAGGTGCGGATATAATCTTGGTAGATGATGTTTGCACCACTGGAGCCACAGCTCTAGAAGCAACAAAAGTGCTAATAAAAGCCGGAGCAAAAAGCGTAAGCATACTAACGATAGCCAGGACTTTATAGGGTATGCCTTGACTCCGAGAGTGTTCTCTGCTACTTTCAAGTTATTACTTAAAGTCAAATCCACTATATGAAGATATCAACAAGCAAGAAGATAGGATTACTAATTATTATTTCATTTTTTGCATGGGGAGGACTCAGTCATCAATGGTATACAATGATGGATACTACATGGGAGATTATACTTATGTTACTTATTGCGTTTATGCTTGGGTGGGCTTTTCACTACTTTTGGGGGCGACTTATAGACTTTAACCTCAAGGCTAAAGACTCTGTACCAGAGAGGTTCTCAGGCATAAGTAGAGACGACCTAAAGCTTATAGAAGGAGTGGGGCCAAAGATTGAGGAGCTACTTAAGGCAAACGGTATAAAGAGTTGGGATGATATAGCCGCTGCAGAGATAGTGACCTTAAAGAGTATCTTAATGGAGGCAGGAGACAGATTTCAGATGCATGACCCATCTAGTTGGGCAGACCAAGCAGCCCTAGCATCTGAGAGTAAGTGGAGTGAGTTACAAGAATATCAAGATTTACTTATAGGAGGCAGAGCTAGCTAGCTTATACTTATAAAACTTCTATAGGTATAGAGTTGACCTGTTTGATATTGGCTATGGGTGCTTTGCCGTTTTTAATCTTTATGGAGTATGTGCCTGGTGTAGTGTATATATGCGTCCTTGTTATAGCTACGGGCTTTGAGGTGCACCCTGAGGATTTATTAGAGTCATATACTATTGGCAAGGTACCGTCTCCCCAGTCAAGTACATAAGATGTGCAGGTGCTACCATTGATATCAAGATTAACTGACACTAACAATGGACTGTCTCCACGAGTGGGACTAGCAGATAGAGAGTATCTCTCTACTGAGATATTGAGAGGAGTCGGCACTACAGCTTGGGGTACTTGTGTTTGTAGAGTGGGAGGCACTATAGCAGTAGTACACCCAGCTCGCATAGCTCGCAATGTAGATGGCCCTACCCTGCCATAGCCCGTACTGGCTGGAGTGCCGTAGCTCACTATGCCATAGCTAGCTTGCCACCTTTGCACCCCAGCCTCAGTGGCCGGGCCATAGTAGCCAGTTATAAGGCCTGCGGAGTAAACTCCTTGTTGTACTAAAAATTGTTGGAGTGCACTAACGCTAGCCCCTCGGCTGCCACGCCTCATCTGAGCTCCAGCTTGCAGACATGCCGTAGTGGCTACGGTGCTATTATCATACTTGAGTAGTTGAGCTCTGATGTTGTCTGCCACTCGAGATAAGCGGGCTATCTCACTGCGCAGCTCGTCTGCATTCATGCCAGTATATGCCTGAGCAGGTGCCGCTGTCGTAGTCACGGCCACAAAGGCAATCGCAAACACTAATAGCCCAAATCTCGTAAACTTCATATACATCATTATCGCACAGTGCAGCAAGCACGCAACTGAGTAATCAACACTATAAATCTATATACTCATACCATTGAGGGCGGCGACTCTTTCATCCATAGGTGGGTGAGTGCTAAACATCTTACGCATGAAGCCTTTTTTCTTTAGCCCTCCTTTTGCGCTCATGGAGTTGCCAAAGGGGCTAGAGATAAACATATGCGCTGTCGCACTGTTTGCCCTATGCATTGGGTTACTGTAGCTGCCAATCTTCTCTAGTGCACTTGCAAGCCCTTGCGGATAGCGAGTGAGCAGTGCCCCAGAGGCATCAGCTAAGAACTCTCTCTTGCGAGAGACGGCAAATTGCATAAGCCGCGCTGCTATAGGCCCAAGTATCATTATGGCTATACCTATAACTATAGCAAATGGGTGTTTATTCTCGCTACTGCTCATACCACCAAACATCGCCATCCTACCGAGCATGTCTGCAACTATAGCTACAAATCCTACCAGCACCACTACTACGCTCATTACTAGTATGTCCCTATTGCCTATATGTGATAACTCGTGTGCCAGCACACCCTCTAACTCGCTCTTATCTAGTATTTGCATGAGGCCTGTAGTCACTGCTATGGCTGCATGCTCTTTGTTGCGCCCTGTGGCAAAGGCGTTTGGCGCAGCATCATCTATCATATAAAGCTTAGGCATTGGTAGTCCAGCTGTGATAGAAAGATTCTCTACCATATTCCAAAGGTCAGGATTCTCTGCACGAGTAGTGGCTTTTGCACCAGAGGCTTTGATAGCCAATTTATCTGAAAACCAAAATGAGCCGACATTCATAAATAAGCTTATAGCCACCGCTATATAAAGTATAGTTGGACTACCAAAATATTGGCTAGCTATATATCCTAGACCAACAACAACACTCAAAAAGACGACCATTATAAGCCACGTCCTCCTTACATTTTTAGCTTGTTGTGTGTAGATAGTCATCTTACTATGCCGTAAAGTCTACTTTTACTGGCTCACGAGCCGCTTCGTCACTCTCTGTAAGCTCAAAGAACTCACGTGCAACAAAGCCAAATGGGCCAGCTACTAAATTATTGGGCACTTGCTCAATTTTAGTATTAAAGTCACGCACATTAGTATTATAAAATCTCCGCGCTGCTTGAATCTTATTTTCAGTATCACTAAGCTCTCGTTGTAATTCTACAAAGTTCTCGTTAGCTTTAAGGTCTGGGTAATTTTCAGATAAAGCAAAAATACTCTTAAGAGCTCCTGTTAGCATGTTCTCATTCTGGGCTCGCTCCTCTAGTGAGCCACCTTGCATCGCTAGAGTACGCATCTCTGTTACCTTTGTGAGAGTGTCTTTTTCATGTTGCATATAACCCTTCACTGCCTCTATCAAGTTAGGTATCAAGTCATATCTACGTATGAGTTGCACGTCTATATCTGCCCATGCCTCTTTGACTCTGTTGCGCCCTAACACTAGAGAGTTAAAGGTAAAGACGAGCCACCCTACCACTACTACGGCTATAGCCAATATAATATATGTAATTGTCATGTTAATTTTTTATTATTAATTAATCTTAATGCTATTCTAGCATAATTATTTATTTAAATATACCAATAAACTTAGACCACAGAGAGTCTTTAATAACAGGAGGGGTCACCTCCACTTCTTTATCTACTATAACCAAAAGATGCTCACCTTCACGTGCCACATCAAATTTACGACGGAGCTCCTCCTCTACTCCTTTTGTTGTTTTTATATGTGTTAGATTTTTATCTAGTACCGCTTCTCTTTCTTGAATCTTTAATAATTCTGATTGTGCATCACTCGCTCGCTCGCTCGCTCGCATATTTTTATTGTATATACTCAGGTTGCTCCGCACCAACACTATTATTAATAACAAGAGTATCAATAAGGTAACCCAAGAGAGCGCCACCCTCCTCCACAATTTTTGTCTTGATCGTAATGCCATGTTGCTAAAATGATAGCAGTAAGTATAATGGTTGGCAATGAGTTTACTTTATAGTAAAAAAACACGTAAGGTTATCAAGTGGGTATGGGGGTTCTTTGCAGTAGTTATTATGCTAAGTATGATACTGTTGTACTCTCCGGGGCTATTCGCTTAAGCTTTGCATAGCACCTTTGATACTACCAACAGGGGAGAACCACGACTTACCATGAGCGCGACTCGCCCCTGTGCTAATACCTATTAATTGACCATCTAGATTTATAAGTACACTACCTGGCATCACTCCGCCTAGGCTCGTCTCTATCGCTGTGAGTACATCATTTGAGATCATAATATCTGAGACTATCGCAGTGACGACCCTCAAACGATCTGTGCCAGAGAGAGCTACCACCGTCACGCCTCGGCTGAGATCTGTTGTGTCTCCTAAGTCTATTGCATAGTCCAGCTCTGTCTGCAGCAAGCCAATGCCAGAGGCTTTGCTGTATAAGGCTGCACTCTCTCTGGTGCCATCAGATGAGATTATTGTATACTCAATCCCCTCTTGTAAAACTGATGAGTCTGTAGCCACCAAGCCCCCTATGAGGATTACCCCACGCGCTACAAACTTTAAGGTACTCTCTGCCAAGACCTCAGTGTCTACGGCCTCATCGATAGCCACTGCGGCTGCTGCCACTTGGGTTGATGCACTAGTCTCCTCTGTGGTCTCTTCTGCTATATCTACTAAGGTAGCCTCTTCATATATGGCTACTGTACTTGCATATACTTTGTCTACGGCGCTAGCTACAAGGTCTGCCTGCTTTATTATAACCGTCTTCTCCTCTGTGATTACTTGAGTCTCCCGAGGCTCTTGTACTTTTATGATTACCTCTTTGGTGCGCTCGACTATAGAGTTGACTGTATTGGTCACAGGGGTCACGCCCTGCTCCATGAGTGAGACAGTCACAATGCCAGTAGCCATAGATGTAACAAAGCTTACAAGAAGAGTGAGTAAGACTATCTGCGATTTGTTTAGCTCCTCCATCTCCATATATTTATAATAATTATATTAACTATAATACAAGAATCTCACATTATCGCAAATATGAGATTTGTATAAGTAGTGTATACTATATGGATTAAATAATTATTCTTTAAAATAAAATTATGACAAAACAGCAACATCCACTTGGGCCTCACGCAGACTTATACAAGATAGAGGATACCGGCAAGCCAAAAATCTGCAAACCAGAAAATGAGTTAACAGACCTATACAGAGTAGATTTAAAAATGCATGAGATGTTAGACGCTAAAGCTGATGACTGTGCAGAGGAGATGCTAGCCGGATTTAAAGCCATCTCAGAGTATCCTCAGACAGTGACGATTTTTGGCTCAGCTCGCACACCAGAGGGCACTAAAGAGTATGCGGATGCGCGACGTATAGCAGGCAAAATATGCAAAGCAGGATATGCAGTACTCACCGGGGGTGGCCCCGGCATCATGGAGGCGGCCAATAGAGGGTCTACTGAGGCTTGCGGCTATAGTCTCGGCTTTAACATTAACCTACCATTTGAGCAAAATATTAATCCATATGTAACTCATGGATTAGACTTTGACTTCTTCTCTGCGCGCAAGATGGCAATGTTCTTCTCTGCTGAGGCATACCTATACTTCCCTGGGGGCTTCGGTACTCTTGATGAGTTCTTTCAGTTGGTCACTCTAATTCAAACCAAGAAGGCCCCAAAGACGCCGATTATACTTGTAGGGTCAGACTTTTGGAAGCCGCTAGACTCAATGATACGCCAGACTCTTTTAAAAGACTTCCAAACAATCTCTGCAGAAGACCTAGATCTCTACACCATCACAGATAGCGATGACGAGATACTAGA